>JASFNS010000130.1:0-6110 GCA_050116915.1 Thiogranum sp.
CACCGAGGCTGGCCACCGCGGCGTGCTGGCCGCAGTGTCGAGCGATGGTCGCTTCCGTCAGCGTTTCAGTTTGCAAAAGGGCACCGTGCGTGAGCCGGTCTGGTCGCCTTTCGAAAAGCGTGACTAGCAACCGGTAGCTGTACAGCAGGTTTTCAGGTAACTTTATCGGACATTGAAAGGAGCACATCGCATGAAAATGTTTTACAGGGTGGTCATGGTACTGGCGGTAGTCTGGCTGGCGGGTTGTAGTTCAACCGGCGGCACCAAGGGTGGCGTGGCGGTCGAAGATCATTCGGGGACCGGTGCGGAAGGCACCGCCGGCGGCGCGACGACGACAGGCGTGGGAGCTTATGGCGACCTGAGTATCGAAGCCCTGAACGATCCCAACAGTCCCCTGTCGCAACGGGTGATCTATTTTGCCTTTGACAGCAGCGAGGTTGCCGAGCAGGACCGACCGCTGGTCGAGGCACACGCGGCCTTCCTGGTCGCAAACCCGACGGTGAAGGTTTCCGTGGAGGGGCACACTGATGAGCGCGGTTCGCGCGAGTACAACATCGGTCTGGGCGACCGCCGTGCCCAGGCGGTACGCCGAATGCTGGAGTTCCAGGGCGTGTCGCCGTCGCAGATCAGCGTAATCTCTTACGGCGAAGAGAAGCCGGCGGTGGAAGGGCACGATGAATCTGCATGGAGCATGAACCGTCGTGTGGAACTGGTCTATGTGGGTCAGTAGAAAGACCCCGCTTCTGCTGATTTTGCTGGCCGTGGGGGCAAATGCCTCGGCGGCCAGCAAGGCTGAACTCGAG
Source organism: Thiogranum sp. (assembly GCA_050116915.1). Lineage (GTDB taxonomy): Bacteria > Pseudomonadota > Gammaproteobacteria > DSM-19610 > DSM-19610 > Thiogranum. The sequence goes on from JASFNS010000130.1 coordinate 804, forward strand.
GCGCGCATCGAGCAGCTGGAGCGCAAGCTGGACAGTCGCAGTCTGATGGACATGCTCGACCAGATGACCCAGTTGCAGAACCAGGTGCAGCAGTTGCGCGGCGATATTGAAGTGCAGACCCATACGCTGGAAGGCCTGCAGAAGCGCCAGCGTGATCTGTATCTCGATATTGACCGACGTTTGCACCGCCTCGAAGCGGGTGGGGTGCAGGGCCAGGCGGGTGCGGCGTCCGCCGGTCCGCCCGCGGCTGCGGTCCCGGGTGCTGCGCCCGCCGCAGCGGCCCCGGCAGCGGCCGGGCCGGGTGCGGCCCCGGCAACCGCCACCACAACCGCCCCGGCCCTCAGTCCCGCCGAGCAGCGCAAAGCCTATGACCAGGGGCTTGAGCTGTTGAAAGAAGGGCGCTACAACGAGGCAGCCACGGCGTTTCAGGGATTTCTCAAGCAGTATCCCGACAGCAGCTATTCGGACAATGCGCAGTACTGGCTGGGCGAGTCCTACTATGTCACCCGCCAGTTCCAGTCGGCGCTGGGTGAGTTCGGCAAGGTCCCCGCGAACTACCCCGACAGCAGCAAAGTCGCCGACGCCAAGCTGAAGATGGGTTATATACAGTATGAACTCAAGGACTGGGGCAAGGCACGCGAGTTGCTGGGCCAGGTTGTCTCGGGTTATCCGGGCACTACCAGCGCACGCCTGGCGCAGGAGCGCCTGGATCGCATGCAGAAGGAAGGGCACTAGCCGTTCCGGTCACCCGGTGCTGCGGGTGACCTGACCGGGACCCGGTGGCGGTGCTAAACTAGCGCCATGGAAACCGTGCTACGCCAGTCGCCGGCGGCTGTTGCCGAGCGTCTCAGAATCAGCGAAATCTTTCTCTCCCTGCAAGGCGAGTCCACCAGCGTGGGCTTGCCCACGGTGTTCATACGCCTGACCGGTTGCCCATTGCGTTGTCGCTACTGTGATACCGAATACGCGTTTCGCGGCGGCGAGTTCATGCAACTGCCGGACTTGCTGGGGCGTGTCGCCCGCTACGGGGTTCGCCACGTGACGGTCACCGGTGGTGAACCGCTGGCGCAGCCCGCCTGTCTGCAACTGCTCGAGCAGCTGTCCGATGCCGGCTTCCATGTATCGCTGGAAACCAGTGGCGCGCTGGATGTCAGCGGCGTGGACGCGCGCGTGATCAAGGTGCTCGATCTGAAGACGCCCGGATCAGGGGAGGTCGCCCGCAATCGCTACGAGAATCTCGACTACCTCGCGCCGCGCGACCAGGTGAAGTTTGTCATTTGTGACCGTGCCGACTACGAGTGGGCGCGCTCGCAGATTACCGATCGGCGACTTGCAGGCCGCTGCGAGCTGCTGGTTTCGCCCGCCTACGGCCAGCAGGACGCGGCCGAGCTTGCCGGGTGGGTGCTTGCCGACCGTCTGCCGGTGCGCTTCCAGGTGCAATTGCACAAGATACTCTGGGGCGATGAGCCAGGACGCTAGACCCAAAGCCGTCGTACTACTTTCCGGGGGACTGGATTCGGCAACGGCGCTGGCGATAGCCGCCGGGCGCGGCTATGCCTGCCACGCACTCAGCCTGGAGTACGGTCAACGTCACCATGCCGAGCTGGCAGCCGCGCGGCGGGTTGCCGCCTCTCTGGGCGCGGTCGAGCACAAGGTGATTTCCCTCGATCTGACCGCGATTGGCGGATCGGCCCTCACAGACCGCCGAATTGCCGTGCCGGAGCAGCCGAGCGAGGGCATACCGGTGACCTATGTGCCTGCTCGCAATACCATTTTTCTCTCGCTCGCACTGGCCTGGGCGGAGGTGCTGGGAGCCTGGGATCTGTTCATCGGCGTCAACGCCGTCGACTACTCCGGTTACCCGGACTGCCGCCCGGAATACATCCAGGCATTCCAGCGTCTCTCCCAACTAGCCACCCGTGCGGGTGTCGAAGGTGGCTCGTTCCAGGTCCATGCTCCGCTGATCGAGATGAGCAAAGCCGAGATTATTCAGACCGGTTCACGTCTTGGAGTGGACTACGGGCTGACGGTATCCTGTTACTCGGCCGACGAGGCCGGTCGAGCCTGCGGCCACTGCGATTCGTGCCGCCTGCGCGCCGATGGATTCGCCGAAGCCGGGATTCAGGACCCGACACCATACCGGGATTGACGCTTGTCTGTACCAATGCCAACGGCCGTGTAACTGCCCCGTTTTAGAGGAAATACAATCATGACGTTCGACAGTTTTATCTCCGCTCAGTCTTTTTTTCTTTGGGCGATTTTTGTTATTGCCCTCGTCATGGGAGCGGTCGTCAACAAAACCAATTTCTGTACCATGGGCGCCGTCTCCGACTGGGTCAATATCGGTGACACCGGTCGCTTCCGCGCCTGGCTGTTTGCCATTGCCGTAGCCCTGCTGGGTGTCACGTTGCTTGAAGCACGCGGGCTGGTCGATGCCACCGGCGCGTTCCCTCCCTATCGTGGTTCGCAGTTCATCTGGGCGGAAAATTTGCTGGGCGGCATCCTGTTCGGCATCGGCATGACGCTCGCCAGCGGCTGCGGCAACAAGTGCCTGGTGCGTATCGGTGGCGGCAACCTGAAGTCCATCCTGGTTTTCGGCGTCATTGCAGTGATTGCCTATTTCATGGTCAACCCTTTCCCCGGTTCCGACCAGACACTGTTCACCGTGCTGTTCTATGACTGGATTCGACCGCTTGCCGTCAATCTGAGCGGCAGCCAGGATCTCGGCAGGCTGGTCGCAGGCAGCGAACACGCTGCAACCGCGCGTATGGTCATCGGTGGCGTGCTGGCGGCGTTGTTGCTGATTATCGTATTCAGCTCGCGGGATTTTCGCGGCAGCTTCGACAACATCCTGGGCGGTCTGGTCGTCGGGCTGGCGGTGCTGGCTGCCTGGTACGTCACCAGCAATGTGCAGATCAACATCGACGGCGACCACTATTCGCTGCAGTCCTACGCCCGGCAGTGGGATTTCCTCGCTGATTCCAGTGCCGGCAAGCCCGCCGATACCCGGCCGCTGGCGGCCCAGTCGTTTACCTTCATCAACCCCATGGGCCAGGTCGCGGGTTATTCTGCCGCGGGTTTCAGTAAAGCCTACCTGACCTTCGGCGTGGTTGCCGTTCTGGGGGTGGTGCTGGGTTCGTTGCTCTGGTCCCTGCTGAGCCGCAGCTTCCGTTTCGAGTGGTTCAGCTCGCTGCGGGATTTTGTTTATCACCTGGTGGGCGCAACACTTATGGGATTCGGTGGCGTGCTGGCACTGGGATGTACCATCGGCCAGGGGATTACCGGTATTTCCACACTGGCGCTGGGATCGTTCATTGCCTTCGGTGGTATTGTGCTGGGCAGTGCCCTGACCATGAAGGTGCAATACTACAAAATGGTCTATGAGGCCGATGCGAGTTTCGCCGCGGCACTGATCACCGCGCTGGTGGACATGCGTCTGCTGCCCAAGTCATTGCGCCGGCTCGAGGCCGTCTGACCCCGGAAGGGATCGCGCAGCGCGGCGGGCTGACAACCCTGTCAACCCGCCGCAGGCTTGTCATTTCCGGCGGGTCCGGTATGATTTCCGCCTTTCCCATGGGTCGTTAGCTCAGTCGGTAGAGCAGTTGGCTTTTAACCAATTGGTCGTAGGTTCGAATCCTACACGACCCACCATTACCTTCTTTTTCTCCTCGCGCCCCGCCTCTGGTTGCGGTTTCCCTCAGCGGGGTCGATCCGTGGTCACGGCGGGTTGCCGGCGACCGCAATGCATGCCCGATACCGTTGGCGGACAGGGTTATACCCGGGCCGGGCGTAGTGCTAAGCTGTCCTGAATGGGCCAGAAAAACAAACCGGGCTACAAACAAGGCCACGCATGAGCACGGATTCTTCCCGGACACCGTCGGATGCCGTCATCGGCCAGGCCGTCAAGCGAGTGCTGGAAGCCGAGCGCGCCGCGAAGAAGGCGGAGGAGCGCTGCGAGCAACGTGCGCGCGAACTCATCCGCAAAGCGCAGATCCGGGCCCAGCGCATCGAGCAACGCTGCGACCGGCGGATTGCCCTTATCCACATGCGTTGTTCCCAGCGCCTGGCTGAGCACAGCCGGGCGTCGGCGCGTGCCGACCGGGATGCGCAACAGGCAGTACAGGCATCCTCAATGGATGGCGAGGCAATAGCGCTGGCGATCGAAAAACTCGCCGCTGTCCTCAGCGACGCAGACGGAGAGGATGTGTGACGTCCGCTGCATTCGCCTATGCCCAGGCACGACTCCAGTCGCGCCATGGGGCGCGCCCGCGTCCCATCGACTGGCGGCGCCTGCAGGCTGTCGGCGATGTCGTGCACTATCTACAGGTTGCGCGGCGTACGCGGCTCGGGCGCTGGGTGGAGGAACTGCACGGCGATCAGGACAGCCACTCGATCGAGTCGGCGCTGCGTCGCCAGTTCTGCGACTACATCGATGAGGTTGCCCGGTGGTTGCCGCACCCCTGGCGGGACACGCTGGGATGGCTGAAACGCCTGCCCGAGCTGCCGGCCATACAGTACCTGCTGAGTGGCGAAGACCCGCAGCCATGGATGCAGCAGGATCCGCGTCTGCGCGCGTTCACCGCGGGTGATCGCGAGCAGCGACTGCTGGCGTTCGGGCAATCCGATTGTGCCCCGCTGGCTGCGGCGTGGGAACGCGGCGAACCAATAGCCAGCGCCTGGTTCGAGCACTGGCGCGAGTCATGGGCCCCGGGCGGCGCGGCCGGTGACGGTCTCGAACATCTGGCTCGCTCGTTGCGGCGGTTCCTTGGGACGCCTCATCCGCAAGACACCGGGGACTTCGAACGCGCGCGCGATCTGCTGCTTGCGCAGCTGACGCTGATATTCCGCCGTTACAGTTTTCAACCCGCTGCCTGTTACGCCCACCTGGCGTTAACGGGACTGGACCTGATGACGCTGCGTGCTGACCTGTTGCGGCGCACACTGTTCACGGCTGCAGAGCCGGGGCGATTGTGAGTCTGCGTCCGTCGGCCGCGCGCTGGTTCGAACTGCTTACGGCACGCGAGGATGCCGCACCGGCGCTGGAATTGCTGGCGCGTACCGGGGCGGTCGAACTGGAGATCAGGGGCGAGGACGAGCGGCTTGTCAGCTTGCGCGATATGCGCGAGCTGGTTGCGCAGTTCGGACGCCTGGAACGCCGTTACCATGCCTACTGGCCGCGCCAGGCGCTACGCGCCGGCCCATTTCCGAGTGGGCCGTATAGCATCCTCAAGTCTGCAGTGAGCTTGCTGCTGCGCTGGGAAAAACAGGCGGCGCCGCTGATCTTCCGACTGGAATCGCTGACCGCCA
>JASFNS010000131.1:0-6089 GCA_050116915.1 Thiogranum sp.
ATTGATGGCAACCCGAATACTCGACTTCCCCTACGACTCGATACCCCAGCATCTGGACGGCCTGACAGGTTACGACCGCGTGCTGATGCTTGTGCGGGTGGAAGGCATTCCCGTGGGGCAGGCAGTGGTACCGGTGCGCGACGGTAAAGTGATCCAAGCCGAGCTGCGGGCGGAACTGCGGCGCCAAGTGGCGCACACAGCGGCCGACTCGATCGCGCGGCGCAATATGATGCCCGACTCCCCAACCGGCACGTTGCTGTCGGCAACTGTCGCGGTCTGTACACGCGAGCGGCCGGATGATCTGGTTCGCTGTCTGGACGCACTTGGTAAATTGCCTGACCTGGGTCAGGAGCTCCTAGTCATCGACAATAATCCATCGACGGAGCGCACCCGCTTGGTGGTCAAGCAATATCCTCGGGTGCGCTACGTCTGCGAGCCGCGCCGCGGTCTCGATAATGCTCGCAATCGCGCCCTGCAGGAAGCCAACGGTGAGGTTGTCGCTTTCATCGACGACGATGCCGTAGCCGATACAGGCTGGCTGAATGCATTGTTGCTTGCCTTTGAAGATCCGCGTGTGCAGTGTGTCACCGGACTAACCATGCCATTCGAAATGGAAACCAACGCGCAGGAGGTTTTCGAGTCTGTCACGGGTTTCTCATTGCGCGGATTTACACGCCGTGCGTTTCAGTCGCCGCCGCTGAACCCGCTCGCCGCCGGTGGTGTTGGAGCCGGCGCCAACATGGCGATACGGCGTGCCCTCCTTGAGGAGATCGGACCGTTTGATCCGGCGCTCGATGCCGGCACGGCGAGTTGTTCAGGGGGTGATCACGAATATTTTACGCGCGTGCTGCGCGCCGGCCATCGGATTGTTTACGAACCGGCGGCGCTCAACTGGCATCGTCACCGCCGCACCTGGAAAGAGTTGTGCGACGCCATGTACGGTTACGGCGTCGGCGTGTATGCAGCCTGGACCAGCAGCCTGCTGTCCGGTAACGAATGGGGCGTACTTGGTCTCGCGGCGAGCTGGTTGTTTCGCGCGCAGTTGCCACGAATTGTACGCGCACTGTTACGACCATCCCGCGAGCGGCCAGCGGATATTCTTTGGGCCGAGTTACGTGGTTGCGCAGTCGGTCCGTTTGCCTATTTCAAGGCGCGTCGGACCGCGCGGCAGTCGCTACAATGAGCGCATCGATGATACCCGTCAGCGTGGTGATTCCGACACACAATCGCGCGCGGCGGCTCGCGGCGACACTTGAGGCACTTGAGCGCCAGACGCTCGACCGGGCACTGTTCGAAGTTGTTGTCGTACTCAGCCGGGTGACCGACGACACAGCCACCGTCTTGGCTTCCCGTGACTGGCCATTCAACCTGAGCTCAGTGTCGGTGGATGGTGGTGCAGCCTGCGCGCGCAACGCCGGTGCCGTGGCATCCCGCGGCGAACGCATTGTTTTCCTCGACGACGATATACTGGTTGGGCCGGCCTTTCTTGATGCGCACCTCAAGGCCGCAGACGCTAATGCTGAAGTGGTGGTTATTGGAAAATCGACCCCTCAGATTGAGCGCGAAGGCTGGTTCGAGCGAGAATTGAAATCCTGGTGGAGCGACAGATTCGAGCAGCTTGGCAGCCACGGTCATCGATTTGCGTACACGGATTTTTTCAGTGGAAATGTGTCCTTGTCGCGCGTGCGCTTTGAACAGGCTGGACGTTTCGACGAAACGCTCGCCTGCCGAGAAGACTATGAATTCGGCTATCGTGTGTTGCGCTCTGGCGCCATCTTTCGGTACAGCGCTGAGGCGTGTGGCCTGCACTTCGATGGCACCACGCTGCGTCGCAGTTTGCGGCGAGCACAGTCCGAGGGCATCGCGGACGTTCGTATTGCGCAACTGCATCCACCTCTATATCGGACTATGTGGCTGGCGAAACTGGCTGGACGGAAGAGGCGATTTGATCGTTTGCTGATGTTTCATATGCGGCCGGTCGGAGATGCACTATGTAGCATTTGCCTGACGCTCATGCCGGTGTTTGAATCGCTGGGTGCACGCGTATCCTGGCGGCGCTGCATGCGCTTCGTGCGCCACTACAGTTATTTTCGCGGCGTAGCGATGCAGTGTGGCAATCTCCGGGCATTTAGAGCCTTGTCAGTTGCCTGCAGCGCCGCGACCCGAGAGCCGCTCAGCTATCTGGAAGTCGACGCGCTGAACGACGGCGATACGTGGAAAATGCAACTGCAGCGCACAGGGGTGGATGGCGTGCGTATCAATTATGCCGGGATACCGATTACGATCGCCGAGGCCAGTCCTGGAATGGAGCGTCCGACGCTGGACCACATCGAGGCCTTATGGCGAGAGTCTGCCGCCCTATGGGCGCCGCTGTCGCTGGCGGCTAGGTCTTTGCCGCCGCTTCCCGCAACGGCTCTGTTCCAGGATAGCCTGGCACACCACGACCGATTTGAGCCGATTGAGTTGGCGGAAGTGGATGTCAGTGACTGGTCGATCAAGCCGCCGCTGGAGCGGCTGCCGGTGCAGTTGCGCCTGCTGGTTCGTGATGGTCGTCGGCCGCTGGGCTGGTTGGAACTCGACGCCGGACTTTCCCCGGTCACCGGGTGGAAAGATATCCGCGAGCGTCTGCTTGCCAACCCCTGGCTGTGCCATGAACTCAGCGCCCGCCAGCTCTTCTCCGAGCCGGTGGCGGTGGTCGCGACACCACCGATCAGTGTGGTCATATGCACCCGCGACAGGACCGAGCAACTGCGTACCTGTCTCGACACCATCCGTCACCTGGATTATCCTGACTTCGAAGTGGTTGTGATCGACAACGCGCCGACGACCGATGCTACCGAGCGACTGGTGCGTGAACTGCCTGGTGTGCGGTACGTTCGGGAGGATCGGCCGGGGCTTGACTGGGCGCGCAATCGTGGCATCGACGAGGCCATGCACGAACTGATCACATTTACGGATGACGACACCTTTGTGGACAAACACTGGCTGACGGCGTTGGCCGAGGCCTTCGCCGAACCGGCAGTTGAAGCCGTGACCGGCCTGGTCGTTCCAAAATACCTCGATACTCATGCGCGCGTGTATTTCGAGGACATTTACGGCGGCATGGGGAAGGGTTTCGAACCGCAATGGTATCGCCAGTGCATGCTGTGGTCGAGTCGTTGCGGTGTAGGCGCAAATATGGCATTCCGTCGCTCTGTATTTGATCGAGCCGGCCGCTTCGATCCGGCACTCGATGTCGGCACCGTAACGCGAGGTGGCGGCGACATCGAGATGTTCCATCGAGTGCTCGCGGCGGGGGCGGTGTTGCAATATGCGCCGACCGCCATCGTTTGGCATGAACACCGGCCAGATTTCGAAACGCTGCGGCGTCAGTTCGTCGATAACGGTTCGGGTTTTGCTGCCTATCTGGCTGCCTGTTATCGCAACCGTACGTATTCGCGGCCGCAGATTCTGTTGTTCGCCCTGTATGACTGGGGCTGCAAGTGTCTTTTGTACCGGCTCATTCGGCCACGCCGACACCGACGTTCTCTGGTACTGGCAGAGTTGAACGGTGCAATTCGGGGTGTCTACCGCTATTGGAAAGCATGCGGTATCGCGCAGCGCCTGGGTGCGTCAAATGTTCGGTCTGATACAGGCGCGCGGCTGGAGAAGTTGCGCTGAGATTCAGTAATGCAGGCGAATAAATAATGCAAAGAAAGTCTAGAACGCCTCCATGTTTTATGGGCCGCGTCAGGTTTTGAACGAATCATTGCAGCGCCCAGGTCTAGGCTGCGGTGGCCAGTGTTGCAATCAGGGCTGTGGCGCGTGTAACAGCCAGCCGGCCGCCAACGGTCTGATCTGCACAGACACCACCAATGCGTGGATTTTGGCTGACACGGGTTGATCGTCCGCTCATTTGAATGTGTAATTCGCTGAGGGTACGGCCCGATCCCACCGGGTAACATAGCGTCCCATCGTGTGAGCGGGTTCGACGGACTGCCAAAGGCGTTTGATATTACCAATGGGGCTTTCTCATCTGCTGCTTGCTGGTCGCCGGGCGCGTCGCCTTGAACCGAAGGCCTCGGACCACTCCAGTTATGTCGCCATCTGAAGCGGACATTGCTCGCGCCTGGGCCTTGCGCGCCGATGCACAGGCCGCGCTGGATCGTGGAGAACCACTCGAGGCTGAGTCCGCGATTCGTGCCGCGCTACAACTGTTACCCGAAGAGCCATGGTTCCACAGCGACCTGGGCCGCGCACTGAGCGCCCTCGGACAACCGGACGCGGCCGAGGCTGCCTGCAGACGGGCGATTGACGGCAAGCCTGACGAGGGATGGTTTTACGAGGCGCTCGGGCGGGTTCTCACCCGCGATGGCCGCCACGCGGACGCTATCGAGGCCTTTTCGGCCGCCATCGCGCGTGACCCGCGGGAGGCGTGGTTCCATTACAGGGTCGGACGCGCCCGGTGGCGGGCTGGTCTTGTCGACGAGGCAAGACGCGATCTCGAGACCTGCGTCCGACTGAACGGTAGCGAAGATACCTTCGTGAGCGCACTTGCGGATATTCTCCAAGAGACAAACCACGCGCAAGAGGCCGTCGCGCTTTTCGAGCGCGCACTGGCTCTCGACGGCGACGATGCCTGGCGCCAATGCCGGCTTGCCGAGGCGCTGGTGCGGGTCGACCGGATTACGGAGGCCGAGTCCCGACTGAGAACGGCCGAGACCCTGGATCCGCATGAGCCATGGTTTCCCTACATGCTTGCCGAGCTGTACCTAAAGAATGGCCGTCTCGGCGAGGCGATTGCTGCATCCCGCCGGGCCCGCGCTATTGACCGGACCGCGGACTGGGTGTGCGTTCAGCTTGGGGAGGTGTTCACCCGGATGGGAGCCGTGGATGAAGCCCGCACCTGGTATCAGAAAGCTTGTCGCCTCCGGGCCCGGGCGTTGGGACACCTGGAAGCACCCGCTAATCCAGTAGCGGCCGAGGGACCGCACTTTATCATCGCGGGCTTTCCCAAGTGCGGCACGACCTCCCTCTACGAATACCTGGTTTCCCAGAACGGTGTGTTTCCGGCCGCCTACAAGGAACCGGGGTTTTTCTCCCGGCACTACGCGCGCGGTATCGACTGGTACCGCAGCCTGTTTGTCGCGACCGGGGGTATCACCGGAGAGGCGTCCACGAACTACGCAACCCATCCGGCGGCACCATCGAGGGTGCGCCGGCATTTTCCGGAGGCCCGATTGGTGTTCCTTGTCCGAGATCCGGTCCTTCGCGCCTTTTCAGATTACCGGATGTGGGTACGAACCGGGGTCGAAACGCGCTCCTTTGCCAGGGCCGTTGACGACGAACTGAGCCAAGGGGGCTCCCCAGCGGACGACGGCTCGACGCCGGCCTATGTCTCGACCGGACTATACGCGATGCACCTGCGGCGCTGGGCCGCCCACATTCCCAAAGAGCGGATGCTCATTCTCCGGACGCAGGATCTCGCCCGCGACCCTCGCCAGATGACTGCCAGAACGCTCGACTTTCTCGGGCTGCCGGGCGCCGAACTCGTCGGTGACTTCCCGCGGCACAACGAGGGGCATTCGCAGGTGCTCGACGACGTGACCGCCCGTCGGCTGGGTGCGTTCTACGCCGAGCACAACGAGGCGCTCCGGCGGGAATTCGGTGTCGACATCTAGGCCGGTCGTTACAGGTGACAGACGCATTTTCCGCGTGGAATCGTGCTCGACGTTCATCTCGAGTATAGGATTAATAAACACCCTTTTTGCTCGGATCCATCGGTAATTCGCAATCCATTGCCTGACGCTTCGTCGTCTTCGCGCAGAATTTGCCCGCAATTTGACTCACGCCGTCAGCATCTGCCAGTGTCTGCTCTACATTCAACCCCACTCTTGCCCTTAAGGCTAAACCGATCCCGCACCGCGCAGGCTGTGCACAGTCAATGGGCACTGGGGCCGAGTCCTCGGTTTGGGTGTCAGTCGGAAATGCCCACCGGCAAGCCAAGCGGCGGCGCACGGCTCTCGGGTAAAGAAGTGAACTCGGTTACTTCGGTTTTTGTTTTCAGGTGATCGAGTATCTTCTTGATTTTCGTCAGATCCTCGATGGGG
>JASFNS010000132.1:0-6059 GCA_050116915.1 Thiogranum sp.
GCAGGTTGACGTCTGCCTCCAGCTCCACCGGCTGGCTTGCCACCGGCTGCGGACGCAGGCGGGCTGCCAGCACGGCCAGGTGAATCATCATTTCCGCCATGGCGAAGGACTCACCGATACAGTGGCTCGGCCCGGCCGAGAACGGGAGGTAAACGTAGCGGTGGCGCTGCGCCTGCTGTTCGCGCGAAAAGCGCGCCGGGCGGAATTCGTCCGGTCGATCCCAGTAGGCCGGATGCCGGTGCAGCAACCAGCTGCAGATAAACACGTCCGTACCCGCCGGCAGCTCGTAGCCCGCCAGCCGGTCGCCGCGTAATGAGCGGCGTGTATACAGCCAGCCCGGGGGATACAATCGCAGTGCTTCCTGGATGACCTGGGCAACCGGCTGCAGTTTTTCCAGCGTGTCCCAGCTGGGTACGACGTCCGCTGCGACCTGTTGTGCCGCGTCGCTGAGCTGTTGAAAACTTTCCGGATGCGCCGCAAGCAGATACCAGACCCAGTTCAGAGACGCTGCCGTGGTTTCGTGCCCCGCCACAATCAGGGTGAGTATCTCGTCGATCAGCTGTTTGTCGTTCATCGGTTCACCGCTGCTCCTGTCGCGCGCGAGCAGGCAGTGGCTCAGCAAGTCCGCAGGAAACCGCTGTTCGCGGCGCCTGGCCGCGATGATCTCGCGGATCGGACCAGCGAGTGCGCGGAACCTGACGGCGAACTGCAGGTCACGCTGTCGCTGCTCACTGACCATTTGGAACGGTGAACGCCCGTCGCCTTCGACGACACGATCAAGATCCTGCGAAAACAGCGCGCCCAGCACTGCCATCAGCGTGGTTTCGCTGACCGCTTCGGTAACGTTGACCGGTTGCCCGGCGTGTGCTGCCTGCAACCAGCGATCAGCCAACGCTGTGGCCTGTTGGTGGTAGATCGGGAAAAAGGTTTCGACTGCAGGCCGGTGAAACGCCGACTGGAGCAGGCGCCGTTGTCGCCGCCACTGGTCACCTTCGCTGGCCATGAGACCGTTGCCCAGCAGCACCCGCACCCGCTCGATACCAACGCCCTTGGTATAGTTGCGGTGGTTGGACACCAGGACGCGCCGCACGGCGTCCGGGTCGGTGACCACCCAGGTATCTGCCGGACGCGACGCGGCGCGGACACGGTAACAGTCGCCGTAGCGCTGCCAGAGCGCGTGTATCCGCTGCAACTTGTCGTCGCCGGATTCCAGGTCCAGCGGCGACTGCGGCCCCGGTGGAAGCCGGTCGCTGGCGTTCACGATAGACATCGATCCGGGGTTCCCGCCTCAGCCCTCGAACCCCGCCGCCTTGTGGCTGCCGTCACAAAAGGGCTTGTTGCGGGAATGGCCGCAGCGGCACAGACCGGCCTTGTTACGTGTGGCGGCAACCCTGCCGTCCGAACCGAGCAGCGTCATCGGCCCCCTGGCGATCAACATGGCATTCTCGCGCACCGTGATTTTCAACGGCCCGGCCTCCTGCCCCGCCTCGTCGGACTGCATATCCGCGAGTACCGCGTCGTGCCGGAAACCCGCCTCCCGGTGGCTGCCGTCGCAGAACGGCTTGTTGCCGGAGTGACCGCAGCGGCACAGCACAAGGTCCGCGGACTTTTCCAGTAGTTGCCCGTCGGCCGCGTAGACCTCGATATCACCGGTGCACAGCAAGGGGCCGTTCGCCCTGACCTTGATCCGATTGTCCGAATTCAACGACTTCTCCTCTACAGCCTGAACAGCCCCTGCTGGGCCGGAAACACGACACCCCAAAGATACACGAATGCGCCGATCAGCAGCACACCGATGAGATTCAGCCACAGCCCCGCGCGCGCCATCTGCCGGATACCGATGCAGTGACTGGCGAAAACAATCGCATTGGGCGGCGTCGCCACGGGCAACATGAACGCGAACGACGCACACAGGGTCGCCGTCACCATCAGCAACAGCGGCGACAGGTGCAGGCCCTGCGCCAGTGCGCCGAGCACGGGCAGCAGCAGCGAGGCCGTTGCGGTGTTGGAAGTAACCTCGGTAAGAAATATGACCATCAGTCCGACCCCCAGTATGACCAGCGGGACGGGCACCCCCTGCAGCACCCGCAGTTGTTCGGCCAGCCAGCTGGTCAGCCCGGTTTCGCTGAAACCCGCGGCCAGCGCAAAGCCGCCTCCGAACAGCACAATGATGTCCCAGGGGATACGCACGGCCGTCGGCCAGTCCAGCAAAGCGCCGCGCTGCGAGCCACCCGCCGGGACCATGAACAGCAGCAGCGCCCCGCCCATGGCGATGGTCGAATCCTTAACCACTTGGTACGGCGCCCAGCTTATAAAACCCCTGCTCATCCACAACACCGCGACAACCGCGAACACCAGGGCGACGCGTTTCTCCGCGGCGCTGATGCGCCCCAGTTCCCGCAACTGGTCGTGAATCTGTGACGCCGATTCCTCACACCGTACGTCACGCAAGGGGAAGGCCAGGTGGGTCAGGTAGAACCAGGTAGCCGCCAGCATCAGCGCGGACAGCGGCAAGGCAAAACGCATCCAGGCGCCGAAATTCAGGTCGACGCCGTAGTTGCGATCGAGGACCCCGGCAAGCACGGCATTGGGCGGCGTACCGACCAGTGTCGCGACGCCGCCGATACTCGCCGCGTAGGCGATACCCAACAGCAGCGCGGTACTGAGCGGGGAAGCGAGGTGTTGATCGTCCGGCAGTAACTGTTTCAAGACCGCAAGGCCGATGGTGACCATCAACATGGCCGTAGCGGTGTTGCTGATCCACATGGACAGCAGTGCCGTCGCCAACATGAAGCCCAGCACCAGGCGAGCCGGACTGGTCCCTACCCGGGCGACGATATGCAAGGCGATTCGCCGGTGCAGATTCCAGCGTTCCATAGTCACCGCAATCATGAAGCCGCCCATGAAGAGATAGATCAGGTGGTTGGCGTAGGCCTGGGTGACCGTGGACGCGGACATGATATTGAGAAGCGGGAACAGCACAATGGGTAACAGCGCCGTGGCCGGGATGGGGACCGCCTCGCTGATCCACCAGACGGCCATCCAGGCCGCCATACCCAGCATGTACCAGGCCGGTGCGCCCAGACCGGTCGGCACCGGCAGCAGCAGAAAAACCGCAAGTGCCGCCGGCCCCGCGGCTAGCGCAATCATCCGGGCGGTCATCCGCTGACGAAATCGCAGCTGACGCCGGTACCGCCCAGACCGCAGTAACCCGCGGGATTCTTGGCCAGATATTGCTGATGATAGTCCTCGGCATAGTAAAACACCGGTGCCGTCACGATCTCCGTGCTAATCGCGCCGAAGCCACGCGCCGACAGGCTGGCCTGGTAGCGGCGTTTGCTGTCTTCCGCCAGCTGGTGCTGGGCGTCGCTGAACGTGTAAATAGCGGAGCGGTACTGGGTGCCGACGTCGTTTCCCTGGCGCATACCCTGGGTGGGATCGTGTGACTCCCAGAACAGCCCCAGCAACTGCGCGTAGGCCACCGCGAGCGGATCGAACACCACCAGCACGACTTCATTATGGTTGGTCATTCCCGAACAGACTTCCCGGTAAGTCGGGTTGGGCGTATCGCCACCGGCATAGCCAACGGCCGTGGCATAGACACCCTCGCGCTCCCAGAAACGCCGTTCCGCACCCCAGAAACATCCCATGCCGAACATGGCCTGTTCCAGACCCTGCGGAAAGGGTGCGACTATGCGATGGGCGTTAACAAAATGCCTGTCCGTCACCACCATCGGGGTATCACGGCCCGGCAGCGCTTCACCCGGATCGATCAGCCGGACAGTCTTGTGCATGAACATGGTCAACCTCTCGCGTTTTCCGTCCCGGCACCGCGGGAGCGGCGCGCCGGGCGCTACAAACGACCGAATCTTTTGGGTTATAGTCGAACTCCAGCCGCCATAGTAATGCATGATGCCCGCAAAACAAGAAACCCCCGACGCCCTGCTGTTTATCGCACCGGGCTGTCCTCACTGCCCGACGGTACTGGCCGGAATGGGCGAACTGGTGAAACAGGGACTGGTCGGACGGCTCGAGGTCATCAATATCGCGGTTCACCCCGAGCGCGCCGCAGCACTTGGCGTGCGCTCGGTCCCCTGGCTGAGACTGGGTGAGCTCGAACTGCACGGACTGCATTCACCGGCCGAGCTGCGCCGCTGGGCACAACAGGCCAACACGGCTGAAGGACTCGCCGAATTTTTTTCCGAACAGCTCAAGAGCGGCCGCCTGGCACAGGTCACAGCGATGGTGTCAAGGCAGCCGGAACACCTGTCCGCGCTGCTGGCACTGGCCGCCGACCCGGATGCGGAGCTGCCGGTGCGTATCGGCGTCAGTGCGGTGGTCGAAGAGCTGGCGGGCGGCGAGGCATTGGTCGCCCAGCTCCCCGCACTGAAGCGACTCGCCGCCAGCGGCGACCCGCGGGTGCGCGCCGACGCCTGTCACTTCCTCGCACTCACCGCGAGCCCCGACGCATTGCCCGCGCTCGAAGCGCTTGCCGCTGACAACGCGCGCTCGGTGAGCGACATCGCGCGGGAATGTCTCGCGGAACTACACGAAAAAATGCAGGAGTGATCCCGGGACCCGATGCCTGTTGTGTATCAGCGTCCCGGCGCAACAAAAGAGGCGAGACTTCCTGCCCCGAGAGACCGCCGTTGTTCCGCGCCGCCGGATATCTCGACAAAAACTGATCCGTGTCAAACCGCGCACCGCCGAGACTCTATAAAAATAGAACCTGGCGCCTGCGCGCGCATTGTCCGGACGAAACTGACCCGACGGAGACAGCCCATGAACGGTAACACCCGCTATATCCGCTTTTTCAACGAAATCGGCATCGAGGATGTGCCGCTGGTCGGTGGCAAAAACGCCTCTCTCGGCGAGATGTACCGGGAACTGACCCCGCAGGGCATCAAGGTCCCCAACGGATTCGCCACCACCGCCGCCGCCTACCGCTACGTACTCGACGAAGCGGGGCTGTGGGACGAGCTGCATCAGCTGCTGGACGATCTCGATCCGGACAATGTCACCCGTCTCGCCGAAAACGGCGCCCGGGCCCGCTCGCTGGTCTACGGCGCGCCTTTGCCGGCAGACCTGAAACAGCAATTGCTGGATGCCTATCAAAAGCTGCAGAGCGAATATGGCGAGGACATGAGCGTGGCCATCCGCAGCTCGGCAACCGCGGAAGATCTGCCCACCGCCAGTTTCGCCGGACAGCAGGACACCTACCTCAACATCCGCGGCGAAGCCGAGTACCTGGACGCCTGCAAACGCTGTTTTGCCAGCCTGTTTACCGACCGCGCCATTCACTACCGCATTGACAACGGCTTCGACCATTTAAAAGTCTCCCTGTCTATCGGTGTCATGAAAATGGTGCGCTCTGACCTGGCCGCATCCGGCGTCATGTTTTCGCTCGATACCGAAACCGGCTTTCGTGACGTGGTCTTCATTACCGCGGCCTACGGCCTGGGCGAGAATGTGGTGCAGGGTGCGGTGGATCCCGACGAATTCTACGTACACAAACCGACGTTCGAGCAGGGCCACCGTGCCGTCCTGCGCCGCTCACTGGGCAGCAAGAAGGTGAAAATGATCTATGGCCGGGGACGCACCCGCGAAGCCACGCGCAACGTGCCGACCTCCAATGCCGAGCGCGCCCGGTTCTGTATCAGCGATAGCGAGGCGTTGCAGCTGGCCGACTACGCCATCAAGGTCGAGAAGCATTACAGCCACAAGGCGGGTAACGACCGGCCCATGGATATGGAATGGGCCAAGGACGGCATAGACAACGAGCTTTACATGGTCCAGGCGAGGCCGGAAACGGTCGCATCGCAGCGCAAGGGCGCCATACTCCAGGAATACCACCTCGAGGAGCAGGCAACCCCGGTCGTCCAGGGGCGCGCCGTGGGCGGGAAAATCGCCGCCGGTACGGCGCGCGTCATCGAACGGCTGGAGCAGCTCGGCACGTTCCGGCCGGGAGAGGTGCTGGTGTCCGACACCACCAACCCGGACTGGGAGCCGGTGATGAAAACCGCGGCCGCCATCGTTACCAACCGGGGGGGGCGCACCTG
>JASFNS010000133.1:0-6040 GCA_050116915.1 Thiogranum sp.
ACCCCTCGTCCGGATCGCCGGAGCTGTAGTGATACACCACCGCCTTGAGGTAGCGCGTGGGCGCATCGGCGCTATTCGGCCGGCCTTCACGGAAGCGCATCAGCTCGGTCTCGGTCCACTTCTCAAGACTGTCGTCGATGTCGAACAGGGCGCCGGCGTAGGACTTGCGCCGCACCGCGCGATACGGCAGCCGCAGCACAAAGCGGATGACGTGCGCCAGGCGCCCGTCGGCACAGGGCGAGATATCCAGCGTGTGGAAACCGCAGTCCTGCAGGAACGCCTCGAAGTCACTTTCGTCGTTCGAGCCCAGCGGATCGGTGGTGAAGAAGTCATCGCTAAAGCGGCGATAGGTCTCGAACACGCACCAGGCAAACAGGCGGCGCATGTCCAGTTGCTCCACCCAGGCATCTGCCAGGATGTTTACCGGCAACTCGAATCCGAGGTGCTCGCGGGCCACGCGCTGGGCGCGACTTTCGAAATCTTCTTCGTGCTGCAGCGCGGACACACGCCTGAGCGTCGGCACAATGGCGTCGAAGGCGGACTTGACCCGCTGTTCGTAATCGAACAGGCGCGCATTTTCGTCGGCGCGCACCAGCGGATGGGAACTCGCAGCACCCGCTGCGCCGGCCCGCCACGCCGCGGGACGCACGGCAGCCACCGCACCGGGGCGCCGCCGCGGAGCGGTCGCCTGGGGCGCTGTAGCTTTGAGGCTCTGGTTGCGGTAGTTCAACATGCGCTTGTCTCTAGTCGCTCGCAGTCAAGGATGTCGGCTTCAGCCGCGCGCGCCGCCGGAGTAGGTCACCAGCGCACCGCGCTCGGTATTGCCGCTGCCGCCCGTCACCCTGCTCACGGGCTCGGGCAGCCGTTCGTTGCGCTTGTCCTCGTGGGAGAAGACGGGCATGGCGCTCACCGGGCCGCCGCGGCGGGTGGGATTGCGTCCCATGGCCGAGGTACCTTCGGTGCCCGTCACGCGGTCGCCGCGGTCCCAGTCGTCACCGGTGATCTTCTGCCCCGCATCCATACCTTCGCCGGTGATGCGCGACTTGATCCGGCCATCAACGTCCGCGGGCGCAGCCGGCATCGCGGCTTCCTGTACCCGGGCGGCGCGGCCAAAGCGGGCCTCTTCGGTACCGGTGACCTTTCCGGTAGCCATGCCGAACGGGCCGGTGATCTGTCCCTGTTCATAGGCCGAGCCGGTGACGGCGCCGCCGGTACGTGCCTCGATCTGCGCGGCCTGGGACGGCGCGCTGACGCTGAACTGGCCCCAGGGCGTCTCGCCCAGCGGCTGCGGAAAATCCGGGCTGCCGGGCGCGGCCGGCGTGGCCGGACAGGCGGCGGCAAACTGGTCAGCGCCCACATAGGGCGTTCCGCTGACGTTTTCGCAGGCACCCTTTTCCGCACCGGTCAGCGTTCCGCCGATACCCGGCTGCAGACCGGTCATGACCGAACCGGGGGTGGCACTGCGCGCCGGGGTGCGCGCGGCGGCCACCTGCGCCGCTTCCGGCGCGCAGTAGCTGCGGTATTGCTCGGCTCCCGCGTAGGGCGTGCCGGTAATGGCCTTGCAGGTGCCGGGCTCATCACCGGTGACCTTGCCGGAACGCCCGGTAAGCGTGCCGCTGACAGCACTGCCCTTGTGCGTGCGGGACACGCCGACCTTGTAGTCGCCGGGCTCGGGCGTTGCGGGGCAGAACGTGCCGTACTGTTCCTTGCCGATGTAATCGTCGCCGGTGATGTTGCGGCAGCTGCCGGGTTCATCGCCGGTGACGCGTTCGCTGCGCCCGACCTGCGTGCCGGTCACCGAACCGCCGCGCAGGGTCTGGCTGGTACCGACCTTGGCTGGCGCCTGGCCATTACCGGTCTGCATATACTGCGTGCCGGTGAGTTCGCGGCCGGCACCGGTCTCGTCGCCGGTCACACGGTTCGAGCGGCCCACGTTGTTGCCCGTGACGGTTTTACCCTTGCGGGTCGCGGAACTGGTGATCTTCATCGGCCCGGCTTCGTTGGGCGTCGCGCAGAACACTTCGGACTGGTCGGCGCCCACGTACTGGGAGCCGGTGACGCGCTTGCAGGTGCCGGGTTCGTCGCCGGTAACGCTGCGACTGCGTCCGACCTTGTTGCCGGTGACACGGTTGCCGTGTCCCGTCGGACTGACAGCGACCTTGCGCGGCGACCGGCCGGGCTCGGTCTGGCAGAACTGCCGGAAGATGTCGGCGCCCATGTATTCGGTACCGGTCACGTTGCGGCAGCTGCCGGGTTCGTCGCCGGTGGTGCGCACACTGCGCCCGACCTGGGTACCGGTCACGGTCTGGCCATATGCTGTTTCGCCGGCACCGACCTTCCAGTAAGCGTTCTGCGCGGCCCCGGGGCCGGCGCTGCCCTCGGCGGTCGGGCGCATGCGTTTGCGTCCGCAGGGCTCGGATTTCTTCTGGCCGGCCGAACCCTTGTGACTGCGCTGCGCGCGTACGGCACGGGCCAGTTCCCGGCTGGACAGATTGGGGTTGGCGGCGCGGGCGGTCTGCGCCTGGCTCATGGCGCCGCCGTTCAGTCCCGCCTTGCCCCGCGAGGACATGGCCTGACGCCGCGCCAGCGCCGCGGCCCGCCCGGTGCTCATGGAAGCGGCCCGGGTGACATTGCTTTTCGTCGCATACTTCCTGGACACGGCCTTTGCTTCAGGCGGGTTATCGTTCGGTTGTGGACGCTGCCCGACACCGTTACGTTTGTCCTTGCAGCCACAACCGCAAGCCGGTTTTTCGCGCTCGGGTGCTGCAGTTCCGGCCTGCGCCGTCGCGACGGGACTTGCGCTTGAACTTGCTCGGGTGCGATCCGCAGCGCTAATCCCGGCCTTGCCACGGCTGGACATGGCCTGGCGGCGCGCCCGCGAGGCTGCGCGTGCCGATGAGCTCTCGGTACGGATGCCGGCCGCGGACACGGAGGAACCTGATAAACCGGCTGCCGCCCCGGGCTTGCTGCCCGAGGCGTTGGTCGCCGCCGCGAGACCTGCCTTGCCTGTGGTGGACAGCGCACGGCGCCGGGCGCGTGAGGCCTCGCGTGCGCTGGAGGTGGAGGTGTTTGCAGTCTGTGCCATGGTTTACCCCGTCGCGTCGATGTTTACCGTCCCTTACCAGGTTCAGCCGCGTCCTTCGAAGACGACGAACGCCATGCCCTGGCTCTGGGTGTAGTTGTCGTAGCCGATCAGGCGGACATGGTGGTCAGGGTAGCTGCGGTGGCAGGCCTCGAGTTCGCCGAGTACGTTGTTCAGGTTGGTCTCGCCGAAGAACGGCAGCTTCCACATCGTCCAGTACGGATTGGCCGCCCGCGACGGATGCTCGTGTTCGATGGCCGGTGTCCAGCCATGGGCGAGCACGTAGGCGATCTGCTCGTGGATCTCGTCCTGGGTCATGGGCGGCAAAAAGCCGAAGGTCTCGAGTGTCTGGGCAGTCTGGTAGTCACCCATTTCATACATAGTTGCCATGATTCTTTCCTCGTTTCGATTCGCTGTGGGTCAGGAACGCGTGGGTGCAGCCTCAGGCCACATCCAGTTTGTCCACGGTTTCGAACTCGAACTTGATCTCCTTCCAGGTCTCCATGGCCATCGCCAGCTCGGGGCTGTTCTTGGCCGCCTCGGTGAGAATGTCGCGAGCCTCTTTCTCGATCTCGCGACCCTGGTTGCGCGCCTTGACGCTGGCCTCGAGCGCGACGCGGTTGGCTGCGGCGCCGGCCGCGTTGCCCCACGGGTGGCCCTGGGTGCCGCCGCCGAACTGCAGGCAGGAGTCGTCGCCGAAAATGGTGACAAGAGCCGGCATGTGCCAGACGTGAATACCGCCGGAGGCAACGGCGAAGACACCCGGCATGGAGCCCCAGTCCTGATCGAAGAACACACCGCGCGCACGGTCTTCCGGCACGAACGACTCGCGCAGCTGATCGACGAAGCCCAGCGTGGAGGCGCGGTCGCCTTCCAGTTTGCCGACCACGGTACCGGTGTGCAGGTGGTCACCGCCGGACAGGCGCAGGCACTTGGCCAGCACGCGGAAATGGATACCGTGCTTGGGATGACGGTCGATAACCGCGTGCATCGCACGGTGGATATGCAGCAGCATGCCGTTTTTGCGGCACCACTTGGCCAGACCGGTGTTGGCGGTGAAACCGCCGGTAAGGAAGTCGTGCATGATGATGGGGCAACCGACTTCCTTGGCGAACTCGGCGCGCTCGTACATCTGCTCGGGATCCGGCGCGGTCACGTTGAGGTAGTGGCCCTTGCGCTCGCCGGTCTCCTGCTCGGCCTTCTGGATGGCCTCGGCGACAAACTCGAAGCGGTTCTGCCAGCGCATGAAAGGCTGGGAGTTGACGTTCTCGTCGTCCTTGGTCAGGTCCAGACCGCCGCGCAGACATTCGTACACGGCACGCCCGTAGTTCTTGGCCGACAGACCCAGCTTGGGCTTGATGGTGCAGCCGAGCAGCGGCCGGCCGTATTTGTTGAGCTTGTCACGTTCGACCTGGATGCCGTTGGGCGGACCCATGCAGGTCTTGATGTAGGCGATGGGAAAGCGGATATCCTCGAGACGCAGGTGGCGCAGTGCCTTGAAGCCGAACACGTTGCCGACCAGCGAGGTCAGTACGTTGACGATCGAGCCTTCCTCGAACAGATCGATGGGATAGGCCACGAAGGCATAGAAGGACTCCGGGTCGCCGGGCACGTCCTCGATGCGGTAGGCGCGCCCCTTGTAGTATTCGAGGTCGGTCAGCAGCTCGGACCACACGGTGCTCCAGGTGCCGGTCGAAGACTCCGCGGCGACGGCGGCGGCGACCTCTTCACGGGGCACCCCTGGCTGACCCGTGCACTTGAAGCACGCCAGCAGATCCGTATCGAGCGGCACATAGTCCGGTGTCCAGTACATTTCGCGGTATTCTTTCACGCCCGCCTGGTAATTCGCGCTCATCGAAGAGTCCTCCTGTTTGCGACATTGAGAGTTGATCGAAGGCTTCTCGCACCTGCGGCGCGGCCAAAGCCTGCAGAACTTGCCGGGGAGTCTAGGAGGAATTTTTAGTAAATTACAGTTTAAGTTTTTTAAGTTTTGTTTTAGTAATCGTTTAATATTGTGATGAGTGCGGCTGAACGAGTGCGTAGTCTAGGCGGGAACACGCGGTAAATTACAGTTTAAGTTTCTGAAGTTGGTATTTAGGTATTACTTAATCGCGATACGGTTTACCCGCTTTCGAAACAGGCGGATAAGAGCATCCGCGAACACGCCGAGCGCGTGGCCCGCGAGGAACCGGGGCATGCCGCCCTGCTTCGCTCCATGCGCCGCCGAGCCTTGCACGCTGAGCGCGAGGATGGACGCGAAGATCCCCGGACCTCGCCATTCACTCCCTGGCAGCCATGCTCGCGGTCGGTCGCCGCGAGCATGAAACAGTCAGCGCTCGGTGGACACGATTACCGCGCTGTCAGGCGACTATCCGGCACTGGAAGCGGCCCGCGCTGACATACAGCGGTCGCTGGCTGAATCATCCGGGATCCGGCAGTCTGAAACAGGCATCTAATATCGATACCTTCGATACAAACCTGCATTATTTATCGCTTTACCATCATTAGTTCTCATCGATATAGTATCCAATATTGATATTCATGAGGTCGTGACATGCACGGCAATACTCAATACGCGCGTGACGTCGAAGGGTATATCGTCGACCCCGAGGACTGGAACGAGAACCTCGCCCGCCAGCTGGCCGCCGAAGAATATCTGGAACTGACCGAGTTGCACTGGCTCGTCCTGCACTTCATGCAGGAATACTGGCACCTGAACAAGGTGGCGCCGGATGTGCGCCACGTGACCAGATTCCTGACCGATGCAGTCGGCGTCGACAAAAAAGATGCCAAACAACTTCTCTTCGAGCTGTTTCCGTATGGTTATGTCAAGCAGGCCTGCAAGATCGCCGGTATGCAGCGACCGCGGGCCTGGAGTACGGGTTGAGCCCTCGATACCGTCCGTCCGCATAAGGTCTTTGCCAGGATGCGCCACGTCACAGCCACACTTCTGGACGC
>JASFNS010000134.1:0-6034 GCA_050116915.1 Thiogranum sp.
GACAATGATCCGTGGGTGTACGGAGGTGGCCGCTAATGGCAGAGATAATGTACTGGGAAGCGATCCGCCGCGCCCACGATGAAGAAATGGAGCGCGATCCGCTGGTGATCTGCATGGGCGAGGACATCGGTGTCGCCGGTGGCACTTACAAGGCCACCAAGGGCCTGTACGAAAAATATGGGGCCGAGCGTGTCATGGACACGCCGATCTCCGAAAACGGGTACACCGGTTTGGGCATCGGCGCGTCGTTTCTCGGCGTGCGCCCGATCATCGAGATCATGTCGGTCAACTTCGCCTGGCTCGCCATGGACCAGTTGTTCAACAGTGCCGCGAAGGTGCGCTTTATGTCCGGCGGTCAGTTGACCGCGCCGGTGGTGGTGCGCTCGGCCGGCGGCACCGCTCACCAGCTGGGTGCCCAGCACTCGGCGCGCATGGAGAAAGTTTTCATGGGCATCGCCGGACTGCGGGTGGTGACACCATCGAGTCCGCGCCAGGCCTATGGCCTGCTGAAATCCGCCGTGCGCTGCGACGACCCGGTGTACATCAACGAACACGAACTGATGTACAACATGAAAGGCGAAGTGCCGGACGAAGAGTATTTCCACCCGCTGGAAGGCTCCGAGGTCACCCGTGAAGGCAGCGATGTCACGCTGTTCGGCTACAACGTGTCGGTCCACTGGTGCGTGCAGGCCGCGGCGACGCTCGCCAAACAGTACGGGATCAATGCCGAGGTCGTCGACCTCTACGCGCTGGCGCCGCTCGATCGTGCCGGGATTGCCGCATCGGTGCGCAAGACCCACCGCGCAGTGATTGTCGAGGAAGCTGAACCGGTCGTCGGTGTCGGTGCCGAAGTGATGGCGATTATCAACGAAGAATGTTTCTTCGAACTGGACGCGGCGCCGGTGCGCGTATCCGCGGCCAACGTGCCCATGCCCTATAACCACGGGCTGGAGAAAGCGGCCATTCCGAACGCCGGCGATGTTGTCGCCGCCGTGCGGAGAATGTTCGGCAAGTAGGCCCGCAGGGCGCCGGGAACGCCGGGTATATTGTTGTTTCCCGACCTGGCGTTCCCGGCGCCTGTCGGTAGAGAAATCAGGATCTGGATCAAGCATGGCTGAACCCTACGTGATCAAAATGCCGCAGCTGTCGGACACCATGACCGAGGGTGTGGTCGTCAGCTGGGAAAAGACAATCGGCGACAAGGTCGAGCGCGGCGATATCGTCGCCACCGTCGAAACCGACAAGGCCATTATGGACGTGGAAGTGTTTCGCGACGGCTACCTGTCGGGTCCGCTTGCCGCGGTCGACAGTACCGTGCCGGTGGGGGAAGCCATGGCCTACCTGGTAAGCGGCGCCGACGAGGTGCAGCAGGAAGGTGCCGCGCCGGATCAGGCAGGCGAGGAAGAACCAGCCGCACCGGCAGCCGAGCCGGCAGCGCAACCGGCTGCGCCGGCGGCTGCTGCCGGCGCCCCCGCGGTGCCCGAGGGCGCCAGTTACACCATCAGCATGCAGCAATTATCGGACACCATGACCGAGGGTGTCGTGGTCAGCTGGGAAAAGAAACCCGGCGACAGGATCGAACGCGGCACCGTGGTGGCTACGGTCGAAACCGACAAGGCGATCATGGACCTCGAGGTATTCCGCGAGGGCTACCTCTCGGGGCCGCTGGCGCCGGTGGATTCCACCGTGCCGGTCGGCGGCGCCATGGCCTACCTGGTCGACAGTCACGAGCAGGTGGTGGACGAAGAGGCCGCGCCGCTGGCGGCGGCACCGGCGGGCACCGCTGCGCCCGTTGCGGCATCGTCCGGCCAGCCCGCGGTCAAGGCTGCGGCAGAAACGCCGGCGGTTGTGCTCAGTGGCGCGGCCATGGCCTCGCGTCCGCACGGCCGCGGTGCCAGCCCTTATGCCCGCGCCATTGCCGGACAGCGTGGTATTGACCTGAACGGTTTGCGCGGTAGCGGTCCGGCAGGGGTTATCGTCGCCGCCGACGTACAGGGCGCACCAGCCGCGGCACCGGCGCAGGCAGGCTTCCCGCAGGTCGACGTGCCGGGTAACGGCCGCGCCATGAACAAGCTGGAAAAAGCCATCAGCGATGCCATGACCGGGTCGCTGAGCATGCCGACCTTCCGCGTTACCGCGCATATCAAACTCGGTGCGCTGATCAAGGCATCGAAGGCTCAGGGTGCCTCGGTGACGGTAGCCATCGCCAAGGCCTGTGCCCTGGCCATGCAGCAGTTCCCGAAAATGAACTGGTGCTACCAGCCGCAGGACAAACTGGTGGAGCGCACCAATGTCGATATCGGCATGGCGGTGTCCACCGAAGGCGGCGGCCTGGTGGTGCCGGTACTGCGTAATTGCGAATCGCGCGACCTCGATGAACTCAACGAGGACTTCAAAGACCTGGTGGAACGTGCGCGCATGCGCCGTCTCAAACCCGAGGAATACACCGGGTCGACCTTCCAGATCTCCAACATGGGCATGCTCGGCGTCAGTCATTTCGACGCCATCACCACCCCCGGCATTACCGCCATCCTGGCGATTGCGGCGAACACCGAGCAGGGTAGCGCGTGCACCATCACCGCCGACCATCGCGTGGTCAATGGCGCCGAAGCCGCCATGTACCTCAGGGCGCTAAAGGAACTTGTGGAACAGCCCGAGAGCTGGATGGGCACGACCGGCCCGGCTATTCCCGAAGGCGACTGGGACTACGACGTGGTGGTGATCGGTGGCGGCCCCGGCGGCGAAGACTGCGCCCGGGATCTCGCCAGTCACGGTATGAAGGTGGCGCTGATAAACGATGCGCCGTTCCCCGGCGGCGAATGCCTGTGGCGCGGTTGCATCCCGTCCAAGGCCTGGCGCGCCGCGGCCGACCGTATTCGCGACCGCCTGCATGACGAGCACCTGGGCATCACGCCAGGCAAGCCGAAACTCGACTGGAACAAGCTCGAAGCCTCGCGCCGCCGGGTGCTGGAAACCCGCGGCGACATGGCGCTGAAGACCGACAAGGGTGTGAAGATCAAGTACATCCAGGGCTTCGGCCGGTTTGTCGATGCACATACCGTGTTTATCGATACCTCCGGCAACAGCGCCGACCCGCACACCCGCGCGCGCCTCGGCGACAAGCCGCAGGGTGAGGGCGTGACGTTTGGCTGTGCAGTCATCGCCACCGGCGCGCCGCCGTTCGTGCCGCCGATTCCCGGCGCCATCGACGGACTCGCCGAGGGTGGCGGTGTGCTCACATCCGACACCGTCTGGTCGCTGCCCGAACAGCCGAAGAAACTCGTGGTTATCGGTGGCGGCGCCATTGGCCTGGAAATGGCCCAGCTGATGCAGGATTTCGGCGCGAAGGTCACGCTGCTGGAAGCCCGCGACCGTATACTGGCCGAGGTCGAACCGGAAATCGCCAAACACCTGACCGGGGTGCTGAACGATGACCCGCGCCTGGACATTCACACCTCGGTGAATATCGACAAGATTTCGGGCAAGGCCGGCGATGTCCAGGTGGCCTACA
This sequence comes from Thiogranum sp., assembly GCA_050116915.1. Taxonomy (GTDB): domain Bacteria; phylum Pseudomonadota; class Gammaproteobacteria; order DSM-19610; family DSM-19610; genus Thiogranum. The sequence continues at coordinate 3,512 of JASFNS010000134.1, forward strand.
AGGACGCCGACGGCAAGCGGCACACGCTGAAAGCCGATTACGTAATCATGGGCACCGGCAAGCGACCGGTGCTGGACGGGCTGGATCTCGACAAGATCGGCATCGCCACCGATGGTCCGGCGATCAAGGTGGACGCGCATTGCCGCACCAGCCTGGCGCATGTGTTCGCCATCGGTGACGTGGTGCCCGGTTACATGCTGGCGCACACCGCGGCGCAGCAGGGTCGTGTGGCCGCGGCAACCATCCTCGGCGAAGACATGCGCTATGATCAGGACAAGGACTGCGGTGTTATCTTCACGCGTCCCGAAGCGGCCTTCGTTGGTCTGTCCGTGGAACAGGCCAGGGCCAAAGGTATCGATGCGGTCGAGGCCAAGGTGCCCATGAATATCGATGCCAAGGCCATGATCAACAACGAACAGCACGGCTTGATCAAGCTGGTCGCCGACAAGCAGACGCAGCGTATCATCGGCGTGCACCTGCTGGCCGACCATGCGGATACGTTGATCGGTGAAGCCGTGATGATGGTGTCGGCCAGTCTCACGCTGGAACAGGTGGGCAATGCCATCCACCCGCACCCGACACAGACCGAACTGTTCGGCGAACTGGCGAGGCGTCTGGCTTCCAGGTTGCGGAGAAGTGCCAGGGTGAAGGCGAAATAGCTTATTGCCCGCACAGGCGCGCGCCGCCTTGCGGGCGCCCGGTGGTCGGATCTGGTTGCGGGTGTGGGCGTGGTTGCGAGGCAACTGGCGGAACGATCCGGCCACACTATTGAATAATGGTTTTTTCCTCTGTGCGCCGTGTGCGCCCCGGTGGACACTAAAAATGTCAAACATCAACAAAGTGGTTCTTGCGTATTCCGGCGGCCTGGATACGTCCATCATTCTCAAGTGGCTGGAGGACACCTACGGCTGCGAAGTGGTGACCTTCACCGCGGACATCGGCCAGGGTGAGGAGGTGGAACCGGCTCGCGCCAAGGCCGAAGCCATGGGCGTGAAGGAAATCTATATCGAGGATCTGCGCGAGGAATTCGCCCGCGACTATGTGTTCCCCATGTTCCGTGCCAACACGCTGTACGAAGGCGAGTACCTGCTGGGTACCTCGATCGCCCGCCCGCTGATCGCCAGGCGCCTGGTCGAAATCGCCAACGAAACCGGCGCCGACGCCATCGCCCACGGCGCCACCGGCAAGGGTAACGATCAGGTGCGCTTCGAGCTGGGCGCCTATGCGCTGAAGCCGGACGTGAAAGTGATCGCGCCCTGGCGCGAGTGGGACCTGACGTCGCGCGAAAAGCTTATGGCCTATGCCGAGCAGCACGGTATCCCTGTGGATTTCAAAAAGGGCAAGAAATCACCTTATTCGATGGACGCCAATTCGCTGCATATTTCCTATGAAGGCGGCATCCTCGAAGATCCCTGGGCCGAGCCCGAGGAGGACATGTGGCGCTGGACGGTGTCGCCGGAGAACGCACCGGATGCACCGACCTATGTCGAACTCGGTTTCGAGAAAGGCGATATCGTTTCCATCGATGGCCAGGCCGTCACGCCCGCGCAAGTCATGGAACGGCTCAACAAACTGGGCGGCGAGAACGGCGTTGGCCGCGACGATATCGTCGAGAACCGCTACGTGGGTATGAAGTCCCGCGGTTGCTACGAAACCCCGGCCGGCACCATCATGTTGAAAGGCCACCGCGCCATGGAATCGCTGACCCTGGACCGCGAAGTCGCGCACCTCAAGGATGAACTGATGCCGCGCTACGCGAGTCTAATCTACAACGGTTACTGGTGGAGTCCCGAGCGCAGTATGTTGCAGCAGATGATCGATGCCTCGCAGGTCAGCGTAAACGGTTCTGTCAGGCTGAAACTCTACAAGGGCAACGTGGCGGTGGTCGGGCGCAAGTCCGACAGTGATTCGCTGTTCGACGAGCGCATCGCCACCTTCGAGGACGATGCCGGTGCCTACAACCAGGGCGATGCCGAGGGCTTCATCAAGCTGAACGCGTTGCGGCTCAGAATCGCGGCCCGCAGGAAAACCTGACGATCTTCCCCTGCAACTTGCGCATATGAGGTGAGCGATGAGAATTCTTCACACCATGTTACGGGTCGGTGACCTTGACCGCTCGATCAGGTTTTATACCGAGGTGCTGGGAATGCAGCTGCTGCGGCGCAAGGACTACCCCGAGGGAAAGTTCACCCTGGCCTTCATCGGCTACGGCGACGAGGCCGACAACACGGTCATTGAACTCACCTACAACTGGGATACGGATCACTACGACCTGGGCAACGGCTACGGCCATATCGCCCTGGAAGTCGACGATGTTTACGCAGCGACCGATGAAATCCGCGAGCGCGGCGGCAAGATCATCCGTGACGCCGGGCCTATGAACGCCGGTACCACGATTATTTCCTTCGTTGAAGATCCGGACGGTTATCCCATCGAACTGATCGGCAGGAAACACTGAGCGACGGCCGGGCCCGATGCAACCGGGCAGGTTGCATAGGCCTTCAGCGGCGTAGGTTGGGCTGA
>JASFNS010000135.1:0-5991 GCA_050116915.1 Thiogranum sp.
CCGAAGGAAGAGATCTACAACCAGCAGCCTAAAGATGAAAATTATCTGCTGGAGGTAGATCACCCCCTGGTCGTGCCGGTCAACAAGAAGGTGCGTCTGCTCATTACCTCCAACGACGTGATTCACGCCTGGTGGGTACCGCAGCTGGGCATGAAGAAAGACGCCATCCCCGGATACATCAATCAAATGTGGTTCAAGATTGAAAAGGAAGGCACCTACCGCGGCCAGTGCGCCGAGTTGTGCGGCAAGGATCATGGTTTTATGCCTATCGTGGTGGTGGCGAAAAACGAAGCCGACTACCAGCAGTGGGTGGCCGACCAGAAAGGCGTCGCCACAGCCGACAAGGAAGCCGCGCAGCGTGACTGGAGCAAGGCTGAGCTGATGGCACGGGGCGAGAAGGTGTTCACCAGTACCTGTGCCGCCTGTCACCAGGCCAACGGTGAGGGTATACCGGGGACATTCCCCGCGCTCAAGGGCGGTGCCATCGCGACCGGACCGAAAGCGGATCACCTGGCGCTGGTGATGCACGGCAAACCGGGCACCGCCATGGCGAGTTTCGCCGGCCAGCTGAGTGACACGGACATTGCCGCTGTCGTCACCTACGAGCGCAACAGCTGGGGCAATGATACCGGCGACCTGGTTCAACCTTCTGAAGTAAAAGCAGCCCGCTAAGGGTCGTGGAGGAGTAAGTCAATGAGTACCGCAACGACACACGACGCACATCACGAAGAGCACCCGAGCGGTCTGATGCGCTGGGTCACCACTACCAACCACAAGGACATCGGTACCCTGTATCTGTTGTTCGCATTGCTGATGTTCATCGTCGGCGGCGCGATGGCAATGATTATCCGCGCCGAGCTGTTCGAGCCGGGGCTGCAGTTCGTCGAGCCGCAGTTCTTCAATTCCATGACCACGATGCACGCGCTGGTGATGATCTTCGGTGCGGTGATGCCGGCCTTTGTGGGTCTGGCGAACTGGCTGATTCCGATGATGATCGGTGCGCCGGACATGGCCTTGCCGCGCATGAATAACTGGAGTTTCTGGATCCTGCCGTTTGCGTTTGCGATCCTGCTTAGCACGCTGTTCATGGACGGTGGCGCACCGGCCGGTGGCTGGACCATGTATCCGCCGCTGGTGTTGCAGACCGGTAATGCCTTTCCGTTCCTGATTTTCTCCGTCCACCTGATGGGTATTTCTTCCATCATGGGTGCCATCAACGTCATCGTCACCATTGTCAATATGCGCGCGCCGGGCATGACCATGATGAAGATGCCGTTGTTCGTATGGACATGGCTGATCACCGCCTACCTGCTGATCGCCACCATGCCGGTGCTTGCCGGTGCGGTGACCATGCTGCTGACGGACCGTTTCTTTGATACGTCTTTCTTTAACGCCGCCGGCGGTGGCGATCCGGTGATGTTCCAGCATATCTTCTGGTTCTTCGGTCACCCGGAAGTCTACATTCTGATTCTGCCGGCCTTCGGCATCGTTTCGCAGATCGTTCCCACCTTTGCGCGCAAGCCGCTGTTTGGCTACAGCTCGATGGTCTATGCGACAGCGTCGATCGCGTTCCTGTCGTTCATCGTCTGGGCTCACCACATGTTTACCGTGGGTATGCCGCTGACCGGTGAGCTGTTCTTCATGTACGCGACCATGCTGATTGCGGTGCCGACAGGGGTCAAGGTGTTCAACTGGGTTTCCACGATGTGGAGAGGTGCCATGACCTTCGAGACGCCGATGCTGTTCGCGCTGGGGTTCGTTGTCATGTTCACCATCGGTGGCTTCTCCGGGCTGATGCTGGCGATGGCGCCGGTAGACTTCCAGTACCATGACACCTATTTCGTGGTGGCGCATTTCCATTACGTACTGGTTACAGGTGCGGTGTTTGCCATTATGGGCGCCTCCTACTACTGGATGCCGAAGTGGACCGGTCACATGTACGACGAGAAACTGGGCAAGCTGCACTTCTGGCTGTCGACTATTTCGGTCAATGTCCTGTTCTTCCCCCAGCACTTCCTGGGCCTGGCCGGTATGCCGCGCCGCATCCCGGACTACTCGGTGCAGTTTGCCGGATTTAACGAAATCTCCAGTATCGGTGGTTTCGCCTTCGGCCTGACCCAGTTGCTGTTCGTGTATATTGTCTTCAAGACCATCAAGGGTGGCGCGAAGGCGACTGACCAGGTGTGGGAAGGTGCGCACGGACTGGAGTGGACACTGCCTTCTCCGCCCCCGTACCACAGTTTTTCGACGGCACCGGAAGTCAAGTAGCGACGCAGGGTAAGCGGACACCCACGGGTGTCCGCGAGGATGTATGAGCGAAGCAACCCAGAAGAAGCGCGCACGCGTCATGGCTATAGTACTGGCGCTGGTCGCAGTGGCGTTCTATCTCGGTTTTATCTGGGCTACCGCCAACGGTTTTTGAGCTATGACGCACGGTGCCGAGCAGGGTAAGAAACGGACGTTGCGGCAAACGCTGCTGATCGTGCTGGGCATGTTCGGGTTTGTTTTTGCCCTGGTCCCTTTATACAGCGTGCTGTGCGATGTCACCGGGCTGAACGGCAAGACCCGCAATCAGCCCGAGCAGGTGGTTGATACAGAGCCGGATCTGTCGCGCACCATTACCGTCGAGTTCCTGGCCAGCGTTAACGAGTCGATGCCCTGGGATTTCCGGCCGGCTGTGACGCGTATGAAGGTTCATCCGGGGCAGGTCCACAAGACCTCGTATTATGCGCGAAACCTGAGTTCCGACACCATGGTGGGTCAGGCTGTTCCGAGTGTCGCGCCCGGCCTTGCCGCCCTGCATTTCAAGAAGACGGAGTGCTTCTGTTTTACCGAGCAGAGGTTTGCGCCGGGCGAGCGGCGGGATATGCCGCTGGTCTTCATGGTCGACAAGGACCTGCCGGAGAACATAACGACACTGACGCTGGCCTATACATTTTTTGATAAACAGGTATTAGTGGATTAAAACACCAAAGATGAGGATGTTGGAATGAGTGAAGCACATGGCGGTTATTACGTACCGCACGGTACGCACTGGCCGATCGTCGGTTCGATCGGGCTGACGACGCTGTTGGTTGGCGTGGCCAACTTTCTGAACGGCTCGAGTGTCGGAACTACCATGATGGTAGTCGGCCTGGGTATCGTCTTCTTCATGATGTTCGGCTGGTTCGGCCAGGTGATCCGCGAGAGCGAATCGGGAACCTACAATGACCAGGTGGACAAGTCCTTCCGCTGGGGTATGGGCTGGTTCATTTTCTCCGAGGTCATGTTCTTCGCGGCGTTCTTCGGTGCCTTGTTCTATGCGCGGATTTTTTCGGTGCCCTGGCTTGGCGGCGGCGACGTCGAGACCAACGAGCTGCTCTGGAACGGCTGGGAAGCCATGTGGCCAACCAACGGCCCCGGTGATGTCGGCGGCGAGTTTGAATCAATGGCCGCCTGGGGTATACCGGCCATCAACACCCTGTTGCTGCTGTCGTCCGGTGTGACCGTGACCTTTGCGCACTGGGCGCTGAAGAAGAACAGCCGTGGACCGCTGGTGATGTGGCTGCTCGCGACCGTGGTGCTGGGCTTCAGCTTCCTCGGGCTGCAGATATTCGAGTACACGCATGCTTACCATGAGATGAATCTCACCCTGGGATCGGGTATTTACGGATCGACCTTTTTCATGCTGACCGGATTTCATGGCTTTCATGTCACCATCGGCGCGATCATGTTAACGGTTATTATGTTGCGCTGCGCGAAGGGGCACTTCACTCCGGATCATCATTTTGGTTTTGAGGGCGTGGCCTGGTACTGGCACTTTGTCGACGTGGTGTGGCTGGGCCTGTTCATTTTCGTTTACATACTGTAGGCCGGTCTGCCGAAAAAAAGCGCCGCTTTGCGGCGCTTTTTTTTGCTTTTCGATTAGCCGCCGGAAAGCGTCAGGGTGTGTTATCCACGGTCGCGGGTGCTTTGGGGTAAATGCCGTGCGGCTTGATATGGCCGGTGAAAATCCCCAGCATCAACAGGCCGAACAACGAAACTGACAGGACGATGCGTACGGTCAGCGCCTTTGCGGTGCGCTCTGTCTGCCCCTTGTCCTTGAGCAGAAAGAACATTCCGCTGCCCAGGCTGACAAGAATGGCGACAAGTGTAATAACGATGAGTGTCTTTATAAGCATTGAAGTAACCACGCTGGATTTTGCCTGGCCAGTATAGGTGATGCGGCTCCTTTCACCAAGGCGCCCCCGGCCGCCATGTGCAACCCGGTTTATGTGGGCATAGCAGATTTCGCTTGCGGGCTCCGGGAGCGCTGCGTAATCTTCCGCCATGCGTTTTGGCAGCCTGGAATTCGCTCCCGGCCGCTGGCCGACGGTAATTACCCTTGTTGTGTTCGGGCTTTTGCTGTCGCTGGGGTTCTGGCAGCTCGACCGCGCCGCTGAGAAGCGCGCATTGCTGGCGCAGTACCGCGCCGGTGCGGGCGCCGCGCCACTGAGACTCGATGCGACGCTTCACTCGGTGGAGGGTTTGCAGTATCAGCTGGCCAGCGCAACCGGCAGTTATGACGCCGCGCACCAGTTTCTGCTGGATAATCGCACCCACGATGGTGTTGCCGGATACCAGGTGCTGACCCCGCTGAGGCTGAAGCGCGGTGCCGCCGCCGTCCTGGTCAATCGCGGCTGGGTGCCGCTCGGTGCAAGCCGTGACGTGCTGCCCCCGACCCCGGTGGACGATACCGAACGCACCGTTACCGGCCGGATCAAGCAGCCCTCGCTCAAAGGATTCACCCTCGGTGAGGAACAACCGAGGCGTGGCTGGCCGTACCGTATCCAGCGCACGGATATCGACAGGCTGGCAAATGAGCTGGGCTATCCGCTGCTACCGCTGGAACTGTTGCTCGACCCGGACCAGCCCGACGGCTATGTCCGGGAGTGGCACCCGTTGACCTTTGGCCCCGAGCGCAACGTCGGCTACGCGGTGCAGTGGTTCTCGATGGCGGCGGTTTTGGTAATTATCTACCTCGCGGTTAATTTGCAGAAAAAGGGAACATCATGACGACGCACGTCCCGGACACGGCGGCCCGCACCCGCTCGCGCGCCTCTTTGCTGCTGGTTTTTGCCCTGTTTGCGGCGCCCGTTGTGCTGGCATGGTTGCTGTTTTTTGTCTTTCCCGACTGGGTGCCTACCTCTACGGTCAATAACGGTACGCTGATCAAGCCGGTCAGGCCCTTGCCAGCCTTCGCGCTGACAACCGTGGGCGGCGACAGCGTCGACGCCGGGTTCCTGCAGGGCAAGTGGACCTTCATTTACCTGCACCAGGGAGCCTGCGACAGGGAGTGTGTCGAGCAGCTGTACAAAGTGCGCCAGGTACGCTTGACCCAGGGAAAGAATATCGACCGCCTGCAACGCCTGATGCTCTGGAACGCCGCGGGGGTGGATCAGGCTGCCCGAGACGAGTTGCAGCAGCACTTCCCGGGTCAGGTGATTGCGCTTCTGGCAGCCGACGGCAGTGGGCTGACCCCGGTGTTCAATGTAGACGGGAAGCCGCCCCTGGTTGCCGAGCGCATCTACCTGGTCGATCCCGTGGGTAATCTCATGATGATGTATGCGCCGGGCGACGAGCCGCGCGGCATGGTCAAAGACCTCGAAAGACTCTTAAAATACTCCGGATTGGGTTAGAATACGCCGTTAGGTCCGACGGACCGGCGGGTCCATCAATACGGCATGCGCTGGGGGCATGATGAGCTATTCAATGGCGGCCAATGCCGCGATTCCATGGCGCGACTATCTGGGTGTCTGCAAGCTCAAGGTGGTTGCACTGATCGTTTTTACCGCCCTGGTCGGTATGTTTCTGGCTGTGCCGGGGATGGTGCCATGGCAACCGCTGGTTTTCGGCACGCTGGGTATTGGTATGGCGGCCGCGTCGGCCGCGGCTATCAATCATGTCGTGGACCGGCACGTTGACGCACGCATGAGTCGTACCGCCGGTCGTCCGGTTGCCAGCGGCCACCTG
>JASFNS010000136.1:0-5956 GCA_050116915.1 Thiogranum sp.
GGGGTCTCTGCACACAGCGGTGGTCGTTGCGCCGAACACTGCACTGGAAACGGCAAGGCTGGCTACTAGTGTCAACGCTTTATGCATGACATGCCCCCGGGCTCCGCATAATGGTTATCTACAGCCTAGTTGTCGAGTTCCGACTGGTCAACTCACTGTTTCACTCTCGGCTCGCAGCGGGTAACACCTCAGGGTCGAACCGGCGGCGGGACAGGGGCGTGACGGTACGGTTGTGCTTTACCTGGCTTGATGGTTCGCGACAGTTAGCGTCTGGTGTAAACTTAACTTTCTCTTTTTGGCTTCATGCCACCTGCTGAAGGGGGTGCCATGTCTCGGATAACGCGACTATCCATTGCAGTCCTCATACTGCTTGCTTTCTGGGGCGTTTCTGAAAGTGGCGAACTTGCTTACGTCTGCACGGTGGAGCACGTCTATAACGTGTCAGATTATGGGAAGTTGATAGAGTCAGAGGTGGATGACGAATTGGAAGGCGCGAGATTCGCGGTTTCCCGGCTAGATGGGAAGATACTTGGCGAGGTTCTAGCCAGCCCGTCGGCCGAGTCGACGAGAGTGGTGAATCGCGGGTCTCACAGCAGCTCCTTCAAAGCCATCGCGGACTTTGGCGACCGGTTCCAGAGTCTCGAAGTTCAGGAGTTCCATGAAGGTGAAAGGAAACCGTTTGTGGCGTTATCAATGGGAGGAGCTGGTATTGTTACGGGCGTCTGCAGGTAGCAGGTCAATGGCCAGATTCCTGCGTCGCCTGCTATCAGCTGTGTCGGCCATCCCAGCCCAGCCACGCGCTCCCCATCATGCCCTCCCAATGTGACCGGCAGTTACCTCAGGGGGAACCTGCAGCAGGACAGGAGGCGGACTGGTCGATATCAGCGGCGCAGCTTGCAGGAACCGAGTTCGAGTATGCCTCCTCGGTCATGGATGAACGGGTTACCATCCTTCCAAACGCGGATGCGGAACGTCCCGGCAACTGGCATTTGTCGCAGGACATGCGCAGGTAAGCTATATGGGCCAACGGGTTCCGGGAGATGCAACAGAACCCAATCATGGTGCGTCTTCGCATCACCTCGTTGCAGAACTTGATATTTCCATTTTTGTAGGCCGTCGACTACCATGCCACTGTCCGTGTCGACATCGTACTTTGTTCGATGACGGACCTTAACGACGGCAAATTCACGCCCGTCACTCTTCAGCATCTGGTCCGCGACACAGTCAAACGCGACCGCTTGCGCTGTATCCAATCCCAAAGCACATACAACACCCAACAGACAAGATTTCATGTCGGTCAACCCCGCAATGTGCTTCGGCTCGGCGAACTGCGCCTATTCCTTTTTCTCCAGCTCGCTCTTGGCTTCTTGAAGCCAAGCTATCAGGATATCCAACTCTTCGGGTCGCACAAAGATGACAGACTCGCGGTCGCCCGTTTGATAGTCTTGGACAATCTCTACCCCATCGTTCGTCGTGCGAACGATTAGTGGTTCCAGATTCTTTTCCACGGCACTTCTCCTGAGCAGTGTAATGCGCGAGCCAACACCAGACCCGACTACTTTCATTTTACCAGCCCATCCACGCGCTCACCATCATGCCACCCAGTAACCGGCTAACCAGCAGGGAGGACCTGCGGCTGGGCTCAGGGCGTTACCGACAGTGGGGCTGTAGCTCTCACTCTATCGTGGGCTAACTTGCAGTTCGTAGTGCTCCTTCACTTTGGCCGCGACTTGCGCAACGATACCCGGCATTTTTGATTCAGGACCTTTCCAGTTATAGCCACTCAGGTTTGAGCCGGAATAGCCCTCAGGAACTCCGATTATCTCCCTCCCTTCTTCATAAGACCGGTGATTCCGTAGCTCTTTATTGCAGAGTTCTATGAACTGGTCTTCGTTGACTATTGGCTTGGCCATTTCAGTTCCTCCTAGGTGCCTACCTGCTGCGTGCCTCCCAATTAGCCCACCACGCGCTCCCCAACATGCCTGCCCAGTGTGACCAGCGACGCATTATTTGGGCATGGTTACTCGTAGTCCGGGAAGGTACGCGTGAATGGGGTTATCATCACCGGGTTCCTGGCCTTCGGCGGAAAGAACGTGCTTTATGTGTTCAATAAGGTCGTGGGCTCGGTCGGCGTAGTAGTCCCGCATCTGCTCCACGTCACCGCTGGGCAGCAGCTTCATCCGGCGCTCATGGCGCAAGGCTCGCAGGCCGGCCAGCAGCTTGCCTGTGGGTGAGTTGGACGTTCGACCACCGGTGGCCTGCTCGGCGTCCGCTATGAGCTTACGTATCTCGGCAATGACGGCGTGCTTGAGCCGGTTGGCTTCGGCCAGTGAGGTGGTGCGCAGTGAGCGGACAATCTCACGCTTGTTGAGGCTGTCCTGCAGGTGCCGAGGGATGGCTACGCGAGCGCACCAGACATGGCCGCGCTTGATGAGGTTGGTCTTATCCATGAGGGGTTGCTGTTACAGGTTGCTGTTACAGTTTGAGGACTCTAAGCGCTGAAACAACAGGTCCTTTCAGCAGTTACAGCAAATATGGTGCCGACGGCCGGAGTCGAACCGGCACGGCTTACGCCACTACCCCCTCAAGATAGCGTGTCTACCAATTCCACCACGTCGGCAATAGCGTCTTTATTGCGGTTTCTTGGCCGCGGAATCCTTGGCCTCTGAGCCCTTTCCTGCTGTATCCCCGGTTGCCGGGACATCGGCGGCGGGCTCGGGCTTGGCCGTCACCGCCGGAGCATCGGCGGGTGTCGTGTCCAGACCACCCGTCTTGTCCACCTCGGGCAGGTCCGCCGGCGGCAGGTCGACACTGCTGTCCCCGGCCGGCGCGCCTTCGGCAGGTGGCGTTTCGGGCTTCGGCGCTGCGGGTATCTTGGCAGCGATGCTGCTCTCCGTCGGGTGCCGGTCACCAAGGACCAGCGGCGACGACAGCAACACGCTGTTGATAAAGAACGCCGCTGCGAGAACGCCGGTGGCACGGCTGAAGAACGAACCGGTCCCGCGGGCACCGAAAACCGTGCCCGACGCACCCGCCCCGAAGGCGGCGCCCATATCGGCGCCCTTGCCCTGCTGCAACAGTACCAGCGCGATAATGGCAAGGCCGAGCAATACCTGAAGAATCAATAAGGCTGTAAACATTTAATCTGTCCAGAAAACTATCGTATACCCGCTTGCCTCGCGCCGGCTGGCGCAAGGGAGAGGGAACGGACTAACCACCGGCTTTGCAAATCGCCAGAAACTCGCCGGCATCCAGCGAAGCGCCGCCGATCAGGCCGCCATCGATGTCCGGCATGGCAAACAACTCCGCGGCGTTGGCACCCTTGACGCTGCCGCCGTAGAGAATCTGTACCTTGGCGGCGACCGCCTGGTCGAGACCGGCGAGCTTGCCGCGGATAAAGGCATGTACGTCCTGCGCCTGCTGCGGGCTGGCCGTCTTGCCGGTACCGATTGCCCAGACCGGCTCGTAGGCAATAACACACTCACCAATAGCGGCGATACCTTCCAGCGCGATGACCGCGTCCAGCTGCCGGGCGACCACCTGTTCGGTGATGCCCTGCTCGCGTTCCGCCAGGCTTTCCCCAACGCACAGGATCGGCGTCAGGCCGGTGCGGCGCGCCGCGGCAAACTTGCGTGCGGTAAAGTCGTCGTCTTCGGCGTAAAGGCTGCGGCGCTCCGAGTGACCGACGATGGCATAGGTGCAGCCAAATTCTCCAAGCATGGCGCCAGCCACTTCGCCGGTAAAGGCGCCGGCGTCCTGGTCACTGATATCCTGGCTGCCCCAGGCGATCTTGCTGCCGGCCAGCAGCTCGGCGACCAGCGGAATGTAAACAAACGGCGGGCAGACCGCAATGCGGGTGTTGCCGGCGTCACCTGCACCGGCGGTAATACCTGAAACGAGTGTTTTAATGCTGTCCAGCGAACCATTCAGTTTCCAGTTCCCTGCCACCAGTATCTGCCGCATGCCCCTCTCCTGCAAGCCCTTGAAAATAGCCGCGTAGACTAGCGATCCGGGGCGCAAAAAGCAAATCTTTTAATGCTGCCGCGAACCCCATTCCCCCTGTTTACCGGGGGTTTAGTTGACTGATTCCGATACCAATTTATACTGCCCGGAGAGAATATCAGGAGATCCTTATGAGCACCCCCGCCGCTTCCGCCGACACCGACCTGCAGGCTACCATGCGGTCCATCATCCAGCGCATCGCCACCGGCCCGGAACTGTCCAAGGACATATCCGAGGAAGAAGCGCGCCTTGGCACCGCCGCCATCTTCGAAGACAAGGTGGACCCGGTGCGCGCGGCGATCTTTTTTATCGCCCTGCGCATGAAGCGCGAAACCGCGGAAGAAAACCGCGGCGTGCTGGATGCCATCCGCGACTACACCACCAGCGTCACTGCCGACGTCGACGAGGTGGTCGACCTCGCCGATCCCTACGACGGCTACAACCGCACCCTGCCCGCCTCGCCCTTCCTGCCGGCGCTGCTGGCCGCCTGCGGCGTGCCCACGGTCTCCCATGGCCTGGACACGGTGGGTCCGAAATACGGCATCACCCACCGCCACGTGCTGGCTGCGGCGGGCGTACCCGTGGATCTGTCCACACAGGCTGCGGCCGATCGCCTGTCGAACCCGGAACTGGGCTGGACCTACGTCGACCAGGCGCAGTTCTGCCCCCGACTGCACCACCTGGTGAGCCTGCGGCAGAAAATGATCAAACGCCCGGTACTGACCACCGTCGAAGTCCTGGCCAAGCCCATCAGCGGCCGGCAGAAGACCCACTTCGTCACCGGCTATGTACACAAGCCCTACCCGCCGGTCTACGCCATGCTGGCGCGTCACGTGGGCTTCGACTCGGCGCTGATCGTGCGCGGCATCGAGGGCGGCGTGATTCCCTCGCTGCGCCAGGAAGGCAGATACTTCGCCTACCATGATATGGGTGAGGAACACGGCGTCGACATCGACCCGGCGAGCATCGGTATCCAGCAGGAACTGCGCGCCGTACCGCTACCCGACGACCTCCCCGCAGCGGAACAGGTGGGCGACGACATCGCCCTCACGGTCAACGTCCGGGCCGCGGCCAAAGCCGCCGCCGATGCCGGCATGGCGGCGCTCGCCGGCAAGAAAGGCGGCACCTACGATTCACTGGTGTATGCCGGTGCCCTGGTACTGCACCACCTGGGCCGACAGCCCGATCTCAACAGCGCCGCCGAGCAGGTGCGTTCCGTGCTGGATTCCGGTGCCGCTGCGGCGCGCGTCAAGTAACCCGGAGACGCCCGTGAACGCACCTTTCGAAGCCGTGGCCGTTGCAGGCGAACTCGCACCCGGCCAGATGAAAAAGATCCGCCCTGCGGGCAAGCGACTGTTGCTCTGCAATGCCGAAGGCGACTACTACGCCGTCGACGAAATGTGCAGCCACGAAGACTATTCGCTGTACCTCGGCTGCATTCAGGGCAGGAAAATCAAGTGCTCGCTGCACGGCAGCTACTTCGACCTGGCCTCCGGCGAAGCGCTCGTCGAGCCCGCCGATGAACCCATCCGTACCTACCCGGTGAAAATCGACGCCGGGAAGATCTGGGTGGATCCGACATAAAAAAACGCCTGCCCATGGAGGCAGGCTTCAGTAACACCGGTGTCAGGCCCGCCAGACACAGTTCCGGCCCGACACCGACCGGTGCCGGGCCAGAGTCGCCTGCCTACCTGCCGGCTTTAATCAGCTGCTTCACGAAATTGGCATCATCGCCGTCACTGCAGGTTTTCACCCCGCGGCGGCGTCCCTGTTCACCGTGCTCGTGGTCGCCCCTGACGCACGGCGGCGCAACCACATCCTTGAGGTCGATCAACCAGGTCGCGTCACCCTGACCGTCGATTTCGTCAGCCGTGCTCTCGGGGTGCTGGACGTTGATAATGAACTGGGTGGGCTTCGCCGGGTTGAAGATCATGCCGGTGTTCTCCGCACCCTT
>JASFNS010000137.1:0-5893 GCA_050116915.1 Thiogranum sp.
GCGCGTGCGGGACGGGGTGGCCGTGATCGGCCTGTCCAGCGCGGTGGCGACGCCGCCGTTCATGGCCACGGGCCGACTCGGCGCGGCGCAGCGCGAGCGCCTTGCCGGGCTGCTGCGCGAGACCGGCAAACAGGGCCTGTTCCGGCTGGTGCTGATACACCATCCGCCGCGGGTCGAGGACGAAAAATGGCGCAAGCGGCTGAGCGACGGCCGCGCCCTGTGCGCCATCCTGGCCCGCGAGGGCGCCGAGTTGGTGCTGCACGGACATGGGCATTACACGGCGGAGTCGGCGGTCGCCCGCGACGCGGGCAGGATACCGGTATTCGGCATTCCTTCGGCATCGGCCATTGGCCATCGGCCGGATCGCCGCGCGCAGTATTACCTCTACCGGGTGCGGCGCTGCGCGGAGAACTGGTCGGTGCAAATCAGTGTGCGCGGCTACGACGCCGATTCAACGTGTTTTGTACACCGGCAGGAACGTCACCTGTCATTGCCCGCAATATCCTCGACCAGCTGTTGATCGGCGATCGAATCCACATCGATAGCCGCTTCGGGGTAGGGCAGGTGCACCGGTGCGATAGCGACATGCAGGCGCTGGGACAGTTCACCCAACGCCCTGTTCAGTGTCAGCCAGCCGAGCAGGTAACGCAGCACCGACCACCACCCCAGTTGGCCGATGATGCGCAGCGGGTTCTTGCGCTGTTGTTCCACGCGCCGCCAGGCCGCCGCGACCCGGTGCGAGGCCGGGGTCATGAAGGCGAACAGGTTGCAGCCGCAGTAGCCACCGTCGCGGAAACGCGTCACGGTTTTTTTTGCGGCCGGAAAGCGTGCGTTGATGGACGCATAGTCGGTCACTCCCACTGCCACATCCGCCCCGGTCGCGACCGAGCGCTGCAGAAAGTCATCCACCATATCGGCGCGCAGCAGCGGATGATCGGCGGTGGTGACCAGCACCGGCGTGCGTGCAGGCAGGGACTTCATCGTCTGGTAAGCACTGTTGCTGGGACTGTCCTGGGGACTGGTCCAGCGGATCGCGCCACGCGCCAGTGCGTCGGCGAGAAAGTCGCTGCCGGGCAACTGCTGCTCCTGAGGTCCGGAAATCACGATGTCGCCGACCCGATCGCTGCCCATCAGCGCCTTGACCACGCGTTCGAGCATCGGCGTACCGTCGATCTTGATCATCGCCTTGCAGCAGACGCCCGAGGCGTCCACCAGCGGATCACGGCTATTGCGGTCGGCGGCCAGTATGATGGCGGTAAAAGGGTTGGGATTCATGCGGCGCGCAGTTTATAGCGCTTTTTCGTACAGGCGGTAGGTCTTGTATGCGACACCGCCCAGGGACTCGATAATGTTTCGCATGCCGCTATTGTGTTCCAGTATCCAGGACATTTCCATGTCGCGGATGCCACGTGCCAGCACCGGGTAGCGCAGCGTGTCGGTGATCATGTAGGACAGCGCTGGCCCGAAGGGCGTGTGGTGATATCGCTTGCGTACTCCCATCAGCGGGATGCGTGCGGATTTCGGGTAGCGCACCTTCAGGCGCCAGAGCAGTTTCAGCCAGCCCAGCGGAAACAGCCTGCCGTTCAGGTCGCGGATGGCTTCATTGATGTTCGGCAGGCAGATGATCATGGCCGCGGCCTCGCCGTCGACTTCCGCGATCTGCACGAAATCATCGTCGATGAGCAGCGACATCACCTTGCCGACTTCTTCGAACTCGGCAGCGGTAAACGGCACCATGCCCCAGTTTTCCGACCATGCGTCGTTGAAGATATCGCGCATCAGCTCCAGTTCGTCCGCCAGTCGGCGGCGATTCAACGGGCGTATCCGCACGCGGTCCGCCACGCGCCGGACCAGGCGCTGCATGACCTTGGGGACGGTGAAATCCGGGTGTTGATGGTAGGCAATCAGATCAACGGCTTTCCTGAACCCCGCGGCTTCAACCGCCCGCCCGTAATAGGGGCGCCCATGCACCATCATAATGCGTGGCGGGGTGTCGAAGCCGTCGATCTGCAGGCCGCATTCCTCGTTGATCGACAGATTGAATGGTCCCGTGACCCGGGTCATGCCCGCGGCCCGCAGCCAGGATTGCGCAGTCTCAAACAGCGCCGAAAACACCTGCGGGTCGTTTTCGGCTTCCAGGCAGCCGAAATGGCCGGTGCTGTCCTGGAATTTTTTCAGGTGTAAATCATCTATTTGAGCACAGATTCTGCCAACCGGCCGGTTGTTCCGGTAGGCGATCCACGCTTGCCAGCGGGCGTGTTGAAAAAACGGGTTTTTGGTGCTGAAGCGTTCTTTTTGCTCAAAAAACAGCGGGCAGACCCAGTTGGGGTCATCCTTGTACAGCGTCCGGGGGAAGCGGATAAAATGCGCCAGCTGTTTGCGGTCGGTTACCTCGCAAACCGTAAGGTCACGCGTGTCGTCGGGCATGGAATAGGGCTTTTCCTCTTGGAGGCGGGCATCATACCTGCGCCTCGGGCGGGTCGCCAGATCGGGGCCGCAGGAGGGAACTCGGCGTCTACGCCGCGGTCTTGGATTTGCGCTTTGCCCTTCCGAAAAGTAGCAAACTGGTCTGTAATTTGCTTGTCGATCAGGTCGTGATGGCGACGGGAACGGGGTCCAGACAAGTGCCGGAAGCTCGAAAAACTGTCGGCATTATTTGTCGTAAAAATGCGACAAAGTTTTGAAACGGGTCACAAAACGGCGATTGATTCGCAAAAGTTTTGGAAAAAGTATTGTGTTTTTATCCTATTGAAGGAATAATGCACAGCGTAGTAGCGGGACCAAAGGGTATGGGTCGCGTCGTTGGGAAAATACAACGATCCCTGCGGACCGACGGAATTTGGTGCAGTCTGGTTGCGTAGTCATGGGCTTGTATTTCCCGCTAGTCGTAAGTGAACTTTGTTTTGGGGTGTTTCTGTCACTGAGCGGAAACCTGGGACATGTAACCTCAAAGGGAAAAGTCTTTTGGGCGCAGAACCGACACCAACAGTACACAACTTACCGTTTCGTGCCGCTGATTTTGCCACTCTAGCCGACGCTCTGGACTATGCGGCCCAGGGCAGCACCGGTGCAAATTTCTATACCGGCAGAGGCGAGTTGTATGCTTCGCTGCCTTATGCGGAGTTGCGGAAGGAAGCGCGCGTGCTCGCACGCAAGTTGCTTGGCATGGGATTGGAGAAAGGCAATCGGGTCGCCCTGGTTGCGGAAACCAACCCGGACTTTCTGCGTTTCTTTTTTGCCTGTCAGTACTCCGGCCTGATTCCTGTTTCTCTGCCGGCCTCGGTTAACCTGGGCGGGCACACGGTCTATGTCACGCAGTTGCGTGGTCTGCTGGAAAGCAGCCAGGCGTCTGTCGCCATGGCGCCGAGCGGCTACGCGGCGTTCCTTGCCGAAGCCGGCGAAGGGCTGGGTCTGAAGCTTATCGGTGATCCGGCCGCGTTCGATGCGCTGCCGGAAGCGGACGTGGCGTTTCAACCCGTCGAGCCCACCGATGTCGCTTACATCCAGTACACCTCGGGCAGTACAAAATTCCCGCGCGGTGTCGTCATCGAACAGCGTGCGGTCATGAGCAACCTGGCGGGCATCATCCGTCACGGCGTGAAAATCGGTCCACAGGACCGGTGTTTCTCCTGGTTGCCCTTCTACCATGACATGGGCCTGGTTGGCCTGGTGCTGGTGCCGGTTGCCGCGCAGATTTCGGTGGACTACCTGGATACCCGCGAGTTCGCCATGCGTCCGCGCCAGTGGCTCAACCTGATGACCGAAACCAAGGCGACCATCTCCTTCAGCCCGCCGTTCGGCTACGAACTGTGCACGCGCCGGCTGCGTCCGGGTGAGGCCAGCAAGTATGACCTGAGCAACTGGCGTGTGGCGGGTGTCGGTGCCGAGATGATCCGCTCGGAAACCCTCACGCGTTTTGCTGCGGCACTGGCCCCGGCCGGTTTCAATGAAAAAGCCTTCCTCGCGTGTTACGGGATGGCTGAATGCTCGCTGGCGATCAGCTTCTCGCCGTTGTTCGAAGGCCATTCGACCGATTGTGTCGACGGTGATCACCATTCCGATCACCAGGAAGCGCTGCCGATTCATCTTTCCGAGAATCCCGGGCGGGCACGCTGTTTCGTCGAGTGCGGCACCCCGTTGCCGGAGTACGAAGTCGAGATCCGTGACGACGACGGCCAGGTGTTGCCCGATCGTCGCAGCGGCGGCATATTCGTGCGCGGCGCGAGCGTGATGTCGGGTTACTTCAATGCTCCGGAAGAAACCGCGGCCACGTTGTCGGAAGACGGCTGGCTGAATACGGGTGACATCGGCTACCGGGTCAACGGCAGCCTGATTATCACCGGCCGCAAGAAAGATCTGATCATTATCAACGGGCGCAATATCTGGCCGCAGGATCTGGAATACCTCGCCGAGCACCAGCCGGAAGTCCGTATCGGCGACGCACTGGCGTTTTCCGTGCCGAGTCCACAGGGCGAGGAAATCTGCGTGCTGGTGGTTCAGTGCCGCGAATCCGATGCCAACAAGCGTGCCAGCCTGGTCGACCGGCTCAACCGGTTGGTGCACCTGGAGCTGGGCATTGATGTGTTTGTCGAGCTGGTTCCCCTGCACACGCTGCCCCGCACCTCGTCGGGCAAGCTGTCGCGCTCCAAGGCACGGCAGAACTTTATCGAGTCCCATGATCTCAGTGAGCTGGCTGAAGGGATGGGTGATGAGCTGGAACTCAAGCAGGGCTGACCGGCCCGCTGCCTGCTGTAGAATAACCGGCTTCGGCCGGTTATTTTTTTGCCTGGAAAAAGCCCCAAGGGGAAAGCCCCCAGTGACACGCGATGGAAGAGACTGAGCGCACGCGTATTGCCGTTACCGGTGCCACCGGCTTCATCGGAGCGACGATTTGCCGGGTGCTGCACGAGGCCGGCTTTGGTGTCCGCATCCTGGCACGCTCGCCGCAGCGTGCGCGTGCACTTGGCGACTGTGTCCATGAAACCGTGCAGGGTGACCTGCACGATCGCGACGCGCTGGCCCGACTGGTCGAAGGCACTTTTGCCGTGGTGCATTGTGCAGGTGTCGTGCGCGGCGCGTGCCAGGCCGACTTTGACCGGGTAAACGTTCAGGGCGTGGAGAATCTGGTGACGGTCATGTCGGCTGCGCTGCCTGCGGGCGCTTCCCGCCTGCTCAGCCTGTCATCGCTGGCGGCCCGTGAGCCGTCGCTGTCCTTCTATGCCAACAGCAAGTACCGCGGGGAGCAGGTATTGCGCGACCAGGCCGCGGATCTGCACTGGATGGCACTGCGTCCGCCCGCGGTTTACGGGCCGGGCGACCGCGAACTGCTGCCGCTGTTCCGCCTGATGGCGAGGGGCATTGCGCCTGTGCCCGGAAAACCCGGTGCGCGTTTTTCCATGCTCCACGTCGAGGATATCGCAGCGCTGGTGCTGGCCTGGTTGCGCCAGCCAACACCCGCCGGCGGGGTGTTTGCGCTGGATGACGGCAAGGCCGGCGGCTATAGCTGGCAGGAGGTCAGTGCCGTGGTGGCGCAGTTGTGTCAGCGGCGCGTGCGGACCATTGGCGTACCGGCGCCGGTGTTGAATATTCCGGCCTGGATCAACCGCGGCCTGGCGCGGTTGTTCGGCTATGCGCCGATGCTGACCCCGGAAAAACTGCGTGAGTTGCGTCACCCCGACTGGGTATGTGACAACCGGGCGCTGCAACAGGTGATCGACTGGCGACCGCGTTATCAACTGGAAGCGGGTCTGGCGAACACTCCGGGCTGGTGTAACAGGTTGCCTGGCAGGTAGGTTGGGCTGAGCGCGTAGGTTGGGCTGAGCCCGCGAAGCCCAACATCAGGCAAGCGCGACAACCTCGGCGCAGTTCCATGCGAGCACAAACCTGCTCAGAT
>JASFNS010000138.1:0-5874 GCA_050116915.1 Thiogranum sp.
TCCGCCCCATCCTTGCCCGGGTGGCGGAGATACTCAAGGGTACCGACGGCAAGATCATTGTCGCCGGGCACACGGACAACGTGCCCATCTATACCGAACGGTTCCGCTCCAACTGGGAATTGTCCGCGGCACGCGCCGTATCGGTGGCCCACGAAATGATGCTGGCGACCAATATCGCCGCCGACCGCTTCCTCATACAGGGCTTTGCCGACACCGAGCCGGTGGCGAAAAACGATACCCCCGCCCATCGCGCGAAGAACCGCCGCGTCGAAATCATCCTGCAGCAGGGCGACGACCGACAGTCCGGCGACCAGATCAGCAGCGATAAATCTGCCGCACCGCCGGGTCAGCCCCTCTTGCCAGGTGCACCGGCTCAAGGGCACACTGGGGTCAAGACCGAGAAGCCAGGGTCTACTCTCGGTATCAGGGCGGGAGGGCACTAAACCCGGGGGACTGTTATGAGTGACGAACGCAGGGAATACTTTCGCATCGCCGACGAAATTGCGTTGGACTACCGGCCGCTCAAGGACGAGGAGGTCGATGGGCTGCTCGAACGCATGCGCTCACGGCTGGTGGATCGTTTTACGGCCGCATCCAGCTTCGCCGCGACCACCCGGCAGATGGCGCACCTGATACATAAAGTCCAGACCGAGTCGCCCGAGCTGGCGCGTTGTCTGCAGGCCATTGACCAGAAACTCAACATGATCGCCCAGCTGTTTGTCAGTGAACAGATGGCGCTCGACGATCAGCCGACCCGCGAGGTCAGTCTGAGCGCCGGTGGCGTGGCGTTTCGTGCGCAGCATGAACTCAGGACCGGCAGCCTGCTGGAGCTGCGCATGGTGTTGTTTCCCTCGATGATCGGCATCCTCACCATCAGTCGCGTGATCCACTGCGAACGGATGGATGACGGCAACAGCCAGTTTCCCTGGCAGGTGGCGGTGGAATACGAACACCTGCGTGAAACCGACCGTGAACTGCTGGTGCGCCATATCATGGCCAAGGAAACCGAACAGCTGCGCGCGCAGCGCTCGGAAAACGACAGCTGAGTGTTGTTCAGATCACCGCCTGGCGCGACTCTTCCTGCTGCTGCAACTCCCACAGGCGCGCATACAGGCCGCCGTGCTCCAGCAGCTGCGCGTGGCTGCCCTGTTCGACAATGCGCCCCGCTTCCATCACCACGATGCTGTCGGCATCGACGACCGTTGACAGGCGGTGGGCGATCACCAGCGTGGTGTGATCGCGCGCCACCCTGCTGAGGCTTTCCAGGATGACCTGTTCGGAATGACTGTCGAGGCTCGATGTGGCTTCGTCAAACACCAGCACCCGCGGATTCTTGAGTATGGCGCGGGCGATGGCCACGCGCTGTTTTTCACCGCCGGAGAGTTTCAGTCCGCGTTCACCGACCACGGTGTCGTAGCGTTTCGGTAATTTTGCAATAAAGTCGTGAATGTTGGCTGCGCGTGCCGCGGCCTCGATGGCGGCCTGGTCGGCGTCCGGACGGGCGTAGCCGATGTTGTAGCGCAATGTGTCGTTAAACAGCACCGTGTCCTGCGGCACGATACCGATGGCGGCCCGCAGGCTCTGCTGGGTCACCGCGCGCACGTCCTGGCCATTGATCAGGATGCGGCCCGAATCAACATCGTAGAAGCGGAACAGCAGGCGCGCCAGCGTGGACTTGCCGGCGCCGCTGGGTCCGACCACGGCGACCTTGTGGCCGGCCGGGACGCTGAAGCTGACATCGTGCAGAATCGGGCGTTCGGGATCGTAGGCGAAGCTCACCCGGTCAAAACGCACATCGCCGTTACCCACGTCCAGGGCTATCGCGTCGGCGCGATCCTGTATTTCCGGCTGCAGTTCCAGGACATCGAACATGGCGCGCATGTCGGCGATGGAGTGTTTCAACTGGCTGTAGACGATGCCGAGAAAATTCAACGGAGTGAAAAGCTGCAACAGGAAGGCGTTGATCAGCACCAGGTCGCCGATGCTGAGTTTGCCCGCCACCACGCCCTGCGACGCCAGGACCATGGTCAGCGTGACGCCAACGGCGATGATGCCGGCCTGCCCGACGTTGAGTGCCGACATCGATGTCTGGCTTTTGACGGCCGCATCCTCCCATTCTTCCAGCGAGGCGTTGTAGCGCGTCAGTTCGTGCTGCTCATTGCCGAAGTACTTGACCGTCTCGTAGTTGATCAGGCTGTCGATGGCCTGGGTATTGGCCCGCGAATCGGTGGCGTTCATCGTCACCCGGTATTTCATGCGCCACTCGGTGATTTTCAGGGTGAAGTAGATGTACACCACCACCGAGCCGAAGGTGATAACCGCAAACCACGGGTCGTAGTCCCGGAGCAGAATGCCGGCGATCAGGACCACCTCCACCAGCGTGGGCAGGATGCTGAAGGCCATGTAGTTGAGCAACGAGCTGACACTGCGCGCACCGCGTTCCAGGTCGCGGGAAATGCCGCCGGTCTTGCGCTCGAGGTGGTAGCGCAGCGACAGGCGGTGGAGTTGTTCCAGCACCCGCGTGGACACCTGGCGCATGGCCCCGTGGCGCACGCGCGAAAAGATCGCGTCGCGCAACTCGTTGAACAGCGAGTTGGCGAGGCGCAGCACACCGTAGGCGAGCAGCAGCGACAGGGGCAATACCAGGTGGGTGCCGGTTTTGCCGAGGGCGTCGACGATCTGCTTGAGCACCAGCGGAATGCCCACATTGGCGACTTTGGACAGCAGCAGCGATCCCAGCGCCAGGGCCACCCGTCCGCGATAGTCCCACAGGAATGGGGCTAACGATTTCAGGGTCTTAATGTCCTGCGCCCGGTTTTCCGGCAGCTCTGTGTGGCGTACGTGCATGGCGCTATTCTACTGGCATTGGCGGATTTTTCGCCCCTCTGCCCCTCAGTGGCCCGCGCACGGAGATGCAAAACCCGATGCCGACCGGGTTTTTACCGCCCGGGGGTCCCCGCGGGCGGTAAACAGGCGTCGAAACACCGGCCTGTCCGCTGCTATAATCGCCCGCTTTGCGAATCCGGTGAGATTGGGTCATGCCGATTTATGAGTACCGTTGTGCCGAATGCGGGCACGAGTTGGAGAAGTTGCAGAAAATCAGTGATGCCCCGCTGCTCGACTGTCCGGCGTGCGGTAAACCTGCATTGCAGAAACTGGTCTCGGCGGCGGGCTTTCGCCTCAAGGGCGGTGGCTGGTACGAGACCGATTTCAAGAAAGACAGAAAGAAGAATATTGCCAAGGAGGACTCGGCCAAGTCCGACAAGCCCGCGGCCAAGTCTGACAAGCCTTCGGGCGGCGATTCACCGAAGCCCTCGGGAGGCAGCCAGAAGGCCGGCTAGTCGCGGCTGTCAGGTTCGCCGCGGATAACGGATCAACGCACAACCCTGCTCAGGAAAAACAACGCCCATGCGTACGCATTATTGTGGAGAACTCAATACCGCTCACCTGGACCAGGAAGTCACCCTGGTTGGCTGGGCTCACCGGCGTCGTGACCACGGTGGCGTGATTTTTGTCGACCTGCGTGATCGCGAAGGCCGGGTGCAGGTGGTCTTCGATCCGGATACCGAGCAGACCTTCGCCACCGCCGAGCGCGTGCGCAGCGAGTTCGTCCTGCAGGTTGTCGGGCGCGTGCGGCGCCGGCCGGAAGGCACCGACAACCCGGATCTGCCTACCGGCGAGATCGAGGTGCTGGGCAAGCAGCTGACCATCGTCAACGCGGCGGAAACGCCGCCCTTCCACCTGGATGACGATACCGTTTCCGAGGAACACCGCCTGCGTTATCGTTACGTCGACTTGCGCCGCCCGGAGATGCTCGCACGTATCCGGCTGCGTTCCACCGTCACCCGCGAGTTGCGTTACTTCCTCGACAACAACGGCTTCCTCGATATCGAGACACCGATCCTGACACGCGCCACCCCGGAGGGTGCCCGCGATTACCTGGTGCCGAGTCGCACCCACCCGGGAGAGTTCTTTGCCCTGCCGCAGTCGCCGCAGTTGTTCAAACAGCTGTTGATGATCGGCGGCATGGATCGTTACTACCAGATCGTGCGCTGTTTCCGTGACGAGGATCTGCGTGCCGACCGCCAGCCGGAATTCACCCAGCTGGATATCGAAACGGCATTTATGGATGAAAATGCCATCATGACACTGATGGAATCCATGATCCGCGGTGTGTTCGACAAGGTGCTGGGCATCAAGCTGGATGATCCCTTCCCGCGGATGACCTACCAGGAGGCCATGCAGCGCTTTGGCTCGGATCGTCCCGATCTGCGGGTCCCGCTGGAGCTGGTCGACGTCGCCGACCTGATGCAGGGTGTGGAGTTCAAGGTATTCTCCGGCCCGGCCAGAGACCCCAACGGCCGCGTCGCGGCACTGCGCCTGCCCGCGGGCGGTCAACTCACGCGCAAGGAAATCGATGACTACACGGGCTTTGTCGCTATCTATGGCGCCAAAGGTCTGGCCTACATCAAGGTCAACGAACTGGCAAAGGGACGTGAGGGCCTGCAGTCACCGATTCTCAAGTTCCTGCCCGATGAGGTGATCGACGCCATCATGCAGCGCACCGGCGCCGGGGACGGCGACCTGGTGTTCTTTGGCGCCGACAAGGCAAGCGTGGTCAACGAGGCACTCGGCGCCCTGCGGGTCAAGCTCGGTGAAGACCGCGGTCTGATGGTTGGCGAATGGAAACCCCTGTGGGTGATCGATTTCCCGATGTTTGAATGGGACGAGGACAACGGCCGCTGGCTGTCCCTGCACCATCCCTTTACCTCACCCAAGGAAGAACATCTCGATCTGCTGGACAGCGATCCGGGTGCCTGTCATTCGCGTGCCTACGACATGGTGCTCAACGGAACGGAGCTGGGCGGCGGTTCGATGCGTATCTTCCGCAGCGAGATCCAGCGCCGGGTATTCGAGCTGCTCGGCATCAGCGATGAAGAAGCCGAGGACAAGTTCGGCTTCCTGCTGAACGCGCTGAAGTACGGGTGTCCGCCGCACGGCGGCCTGGCTTTCGGGCTGGACCGGCTGGTGATGCTGATGTCCGGCGCCGCGTCCATTCGGGAAGTTATGGCGTTTCCCAAGACGCAGACGGCCAGTTGTCTGCTGACCAGTGCGCCATCGCCCGTCCCGGATGCCCAGCTTGCCGAGCTGAATATCCGCTTGCGCAAACTGCCGGAGAAAGGCGGCGGCTGAGGGCCGCCCGGAACGGATTCAGGCGATGGGGCACGAGGTCCGCGGGGCAGAACAGGCGCGGGCAGGAACGGTTTCCGGATCACCAAAAGACCGCTGCTGCGCCTACCGGCCACCGCTGCGCTCGCGCCGCACCGACCTGAAAAGCGTGCTCAGCCTGTTCGACTTCGCGGTTGTTCGTTGTTTCTTCGAGCATTGCCATGGTGGATAGGTCGTACAAGCGCCCGGAATCCGTGCTGGTGGTTATCTACACCGCTGACGGCGAGGTGCTGATGCTCGAACGACAGCAGCCTGCCGGCTACTGGCAGTCGGTCACCGGCAGCCTGGAGTGGGGTGAGGCCGCGCCCGCTGCAGCGGTGCGCGAGGTGCGCGAAGAAACCGGCCTGGATGTCGCGCAAACTCTCCTGGATTGCGGCTATTCCAACCGCTTCGAGATTATTCCCGCCTGGCGGGCGCGTTACGCGCCCGATGTCCGGGTCAATACCGAACACGTTTTCGCCGTGCAGTACGCAACTCGCCCCGCTGTGCGCATCAATCCGGCGGAGCACGTCCGTTATCAGTGGCTGGCGCCGGATCAGGCAGTGGCGCGGGCAAGCTCGCGCACCAACCGGGAGGCGATCGCGCACTGCTTCGCGGTCCGCTAAAACCTTGTCAGCCCGACAACCCGAGGGGCTGGCGCGATGA
>JASFNS010000139.1:0-5823 GCA_050116915.1 Thiogranum sp.
TTCCAGGGTGCTTGCCACACAATAAAATCCGTCATGGTGTCTTCTCGTCGTGTCGGGGCGAATCTGTCAGCGCTATGCCTAAACGTAAAAGGGTAACCGTTATATCCCGGATAATTGTTGACAGGCGTCAAGCTTGACCGCGCCGAAGCGAGGACGACATACTGGTCCGGCACCCCGCGCGATACCGTGACGCTTGCGCGTCGGCCTGCATGGAAAGTCCGGCCGCCGTTGACCCCTGTCAACACCTGCCCGTGCGCAAACGGGCAAGCTGGCCGCATGACAGGCCCGTTCAGTAAATAACAAGGGGTAAGTCTATGCAGGATATGTTCGCATTCGCCGACGAACTCGGCCCACTGAAGATCATCCATGTTCAAGAGCCGTCCGTCGGGCTCAGGGCGGTGCTGGTGGTGGACAATGTCGCCACCGGCCCATCGATCGGCGGCATCCGCATGGCGCCCGACGTCTCCACCGAGGAGTGTTTCCGCCTGGCGCGGGCCATGACCATGAAGAATGCCGCTGCCGGTCTGCCGCACGGCGGCGGCAAGCTGGTGGTATATGCCGATCCCAAAATGCCGAAGGAGCGCAAGCAAACCCTGGTCCGCGCGCTGGCCTGCTCGCTGCGGGAAGTGGAGCAGTACATCTTTGCGCCGGACATGGGGACCGACGAGGAATGCATGGCCTGGATCAAGGATGAAGTCGACCGCGTGGTGGGCCTGCCTCGTGAAGTGGGGGGCATTCCGCTGGACGAGATCGGCGCCACCGGCTTTGGCCTGCGCAACGTGGTGGATGTGGCGCTGCGCTATTGCGACTTCGAGCTCGCGGGTGCACGCCTGGTGGTGCAGGGCTTCGGCGCGGTGGGCAAGCACGTAAGCCGCTTTCTCACCGCCGAAGGTGCGCGGCTGGTGGCGGTAGCCGATTCGGCCGGGGCGGTTCACAACCCCGACGGCCTGGACGTCGAGGCGCTGCTCAGGCTCAAGGAGCAGGGCAGGAGCGTCGTCGACTACGCCGACGCGCAGCGGCTCGACCGGGATGCGGTCGTGGACGTGGCGTGCGACATCTGGATCCCCGCGGCGCGTCCCGACGTCGTGAACGAGGCCAACGTTCAGCGCCTCGATACCCGGCTGGTGGTGCAGGGTGCAAATATTCCGTTCACCCTGGGCGCGGAGCGCTACCTGCACGAAAAAGGCGTACTGTGCGTGCCGGATTTCATTGCCAATGCCGGCGGCGTGATCTGCGCGGCGATGGAATACCACGGCGCCAGCGAGTCGGCCGTTCTCGACACCATCGAGGAGAAACTGCGGCGTAACACCGAGCAGGTGCTGGAGCGTGCGCGTGCCGGCAAGATCCTGCCCCGCCAGGCGGCGGTGGAACTCGCCGAAGAGCGCGTGCGCCGCGCCATGAGCCTTCGCCGCTGGTCTATCTTTTAAACAAGGGGGCATTGCGGGGAGAGGATCAACAGGACCATGTTCCGAATACGCTTTCACGGCCGCGGCGGGCAGGGTATGAAAACCGCCAGCCGCATGCTCGGCACTGCCTTCTTTCTGGAGGGCTTCGAGGTGCAGGATGCGCCGCGCTACGGTGCCGAACGCCGTGGGGCGCCGATTTTCGCCTACGTGCGCGCAGCCCGCAAACCCATCAACGAGCGCGGTGTGGTGGCCCATCCCGACCTGGTGATCGTGGCCGACGATTCCCTGGTGGGCGTACCGGCTGCGGGTGTCATGCAGGGTGTCGGTGAGCACACCGTGCTCCTGATCAACAGTCACGAGACGGCCGAGACCTGGCAACGGCGCCTGAACGCGCGCTGCCGGCTGATGGTTCTGCCGGCCGGTGAAGAGGTGGAGGACCGCGCCGAGTTGCCGTACGTGGGCGCCGCCTGCGCGGGTGCCGCGGCCCGGCTGGTGGGTGTGATCGGCCGGGATACACTGGCGCCGGCAATCGCCGAGGAGCTCGGACACCTCGGCGAGGCCGTCGTGAGCGAGAACCTGGCGCGCGCGCTCGGTGCTTTCGACGCCATGCAGTCGCAGGCCGGCGGGGTGGAGGAGGGGCCGGAGCCCGCGGCTGTCGGCTACCAGCCGCCGGACTGGGTGGATCTGCCCTTCGAGGATGCGCGTGCCGCGGCGCCCTCGATCCATGCGGCTGCGACCAGCGTCGAGGTGCGCACCGGGCTGTGGCGTACGCTGCGCCCCGTGATCGACTACGACCGCTGCAGCGGTTGCTGGTGGGTGTGCAGCACCTTTTGCCCGGACGGCGCCATCCGGGTGACCGACGAGCAGCGTCCCGACATCGACTACGACCACTGCAAGGGCTGCATGGTGTGCGTGGCCGTGTGCCCGCCACACGCCATCGAGGCCGTCCCGGAACACCGGGCGCAGGCCGAGGAAGAAACCAGGGGGGATAGCGTATGACACGTGTGCTGATCACCGGCAACGGCGCGGCGGCCTGGGGTGCGCGGCTGGCCGGCGTGGACTATGTCCCGGCGTTTCCCATCACGCCCCAGACCGAGATTATCGAGACCCTCGCGGCCTGGATCGACGGTGGCGAGCTGGACGGGCGCATGGTGACCCTGGAATCGGAGCACTCGATGGTCACCGCGGCCGGCGCGGCCGCGGCCACCGGCGTGAGGGTGTTTACCGCGACCTCCAGCCAGGGGCTGTTGTACGCCATGGAGATGCTCTACACCGTGGCCGGCTGGCGTGCGCCCTTCGTAATGGTGAACGTGTCGCGCGGCCTGTCCGCTCCCATTACCCTGGAGCCGGACCACAACGACATACTCGCCGCGCGCGACAGCGGCTTCCTGCAGATCCACTGCGCCACCTGCCAGGAGGTGCTGGACAGCGTGCTGATCGCCTACCGTCTCGCCGAGCACCAACGCGTGCGCCTGCCCGTGATCGTCAATCTCGACGGTTTCTACCTGTCGTTTACCCGGGAACCGGTCGAGGTTCCCGATGCTGCGACGGCTGCCGGCTTCGTCGGCGCCTTCGATGCGGAAAACACCCGCTTTCGTGCCAGTGCTCCGGCCAGCCAGGCCGTGGCGGTACTGGGCGGGAGTCCCTATTCCTACTTCCGCTACGAAATGCACATGGCCGCGCAGAACGCGCTGGCCGTCTACGACGAAGTGGCCGTGCAGTTCGCCGAAACCTTCGGTCGCCGTCACGATGCGCTGGATGCCTATCGCTGCGATGACGCCGAGTACCTGTTTGTCATGATGGGTTCTTTTGCCACCAAGGCGCGCGCGGCCGTGGACCGCCTGCGTGAGGCCGGCTGGCGCATCGGTTTGCTGCGCCCGCGCCTGCTGCGTCCCCTGCCGGTGGCGCAGCTGCGCCAGGCGCTTGGCGGCCGGCGTGCCGCGGCGGTCATCGACCAGAACCTGGCGACCGGGCTGGGCGGGGTGTTATACAGCGAGGTGGCCGGCGCGCTGTATGGTCACAGCGGTCCGCTACCGGTGCTGGCGAGCTTCGTCGGCGGCCTGAGCGGGCGCGACATTGCGGCCGAGGAATTCTACGAAATGGCGCGTGTCATCCGCGATGCCGCCGAAGCCGGCGAGGCGCCGCCGCCGCGGTTGCTGTATACCCGCGACGAGTTGCGCGAAATGCACAGGCTGCAGGCTGTTGCCCGGGTCGAACGCGAGGAACTGGAGGACAAACCATGAGCACCGAAACCGGCGTGCGTTTCCACCGCATGAAAGATCTGCCCTCGACCCACCTGCTGGGCACCGGCACGCCGATGTGCGCCGGCTGCGGCGGGCTGGAAGCGCTGCACGAAATCTACGACATCCTTGGCGAGAAGACGGTGTTCGTCAACGCCGCGGGCTGCATGACCCTGCTGTCGGTGTACCCCTTCACGCCGTTTCGCGGTTCCTGGCTGTACGCCGCCATGGCCTCCGCGCCCGCTGGTGCCCAGGGTGTGCGCGACGCCCTCGACATCCTGTTGCAGAAGCAACGCATGCCCGCGGCAGAAGACCTGCAAGTGGTGGTGCTTACCGGTGACGGGGCTGCGTACGGCATGGGCCTGTCGGCCACTTCCGGTGCCATGGAACGCAACCTGGATTTTCTCTACATCTGTTACGACAACGAAGGTTACGGCAATACCGGCCAGCAATTCTCGGCGGCAACGCCGCACGCGGCCAGGACCGCCACCAGCAAGGGCGCGCGCGGCTACCCCGGCTACAAGAAAGACCTGTTTTCGATCTGGGCCGCGCACCAGCCCGCCTATGTCGCCACGGTGATCGGCGCCGAGCCGCTGGACCTGGCCCGCAAGATCGAGAAGGCGCAGGGTATGAATGGACCGCGTATGATCATCGCGCTGGCGCCGTGCCCGACCGGCTGGGACTACGACCCGAAGCTGTCGGTGGACATCGGCCGCCTCGCGGTCAAGACTGGCATGTGGCCGCTGAAGGAGTACATCGACGGGCAGGTCGTGCATACCAGGGTCCAGCACGAGCGCATCCCCGTGGAAGAGTATCTCAAGCTGCAGGGGCGTTTCCGGCACCTTTTCGAACCCGCTCGCGACGAGGCGATGCTGGCCGGGATCCAGGCTCGAGTGGACCGCTACTGGGCGGCGGTCGAAGCCTAGGCGCGTGGTGGAATCATTGCATCGCACCCACGCGGCGGGCAGGAGCTATTGCCACCGCGGCGGCGACGAGCCACTGCTGGGTGAAACCATCCCGGAACATTTCGCCGCGATCGCGCAACGCTTCGCCGGCCGTGAGGCGGTGGTGTCGCTGCCGCAGCAACGGCGCCTGAGCTACGCCGAACTGGCGGCAGCCGTGGACCGCGTTGCCCGCGGCCTGCTCGGACTGGGTTTTACCCGGGGCGAGCGCATCGGTGTCTGGTCCACCAACAACATCGAATGGCTGGTGCTGCAGCTGGCTACCGCGCGTATCGGCGCCGTGCTGGTCAACATCAACCCCGCTTACCGTGGCCGCGAGCTGGCCTACGCACTGGAGCGCTCCGAGGTCCAGGGGCTGTTCGTGATCCCCGCGTTCCGCTCGAGCGACTATGTCGCTATGCTCGCGGAGCTCATTCCCGAACTCGGCGCGGCCGGCGAGCGCCTGGACGCCGCAGCCTTTCCCCACCTGCGCCACGTGGTGGTCTACGACCCGGCCGCACCCGAAGCGACACCAAGGCCGCTGTCGGGCTTTACGCTATGGGCCGAGGTGCTGGCGGCGGGGGAGGCAGTCACTCAGACGGCGCTGGAAGCGGCGACCGCTGCGCTGGATATGGATGACCCCATCAACATCCAGTACACCTCGGGCACCACGGGTTTCCCCAAGGCGGTGGTGCTGAGCCATCACAACATACTCAACAACGCCTATTTTTCCGCCGAGGCCATGCATTTCAACGAACAGGACCGACTGTGCGTGCCGGTACCCTTCTACCACTGCTTCGGCATGGTGCTCGCCAACCTGCTGTGCCTGTCGGTGGGTGCCTGCATCGTCATCGCCTGCGAACACTTCGACCCCGCGGAGGTGCTTGCCGCCATTGAAGGTGAACGTTGTACCGCGGTGCACGGCGTGCCCACCATGTTCATCGCGCAGCTCGAACATCCGCGCTTTGCACAGTTCGATCTCAGCACGCTGCGCACCGGCATCATGGCCGGCGCGCCCTGTCCGCCGGTACTCATGCAACGCGTCATGCGGGATATGCACTGCCGCGAGATTCTCATCGGCTACGGCGAGACCGAGGCCTCGCCGTTGACTCATCTCACCACCCCCGAAGACAGCCTCGAACGGCGCGTCCAAACCGTCGGACGCAACCTGCCGCACCAGGAAGTGAAAATCGTAGACCTCGACAAGGGCTCAACCGTGGCTCTCGGCGAGGTGGG
>JASFNS010000140.1:0-5819 GCA_050116915.1 Thiogranum sp.
CAAGAAGCAACGTAGCAAGAAACCTGGTGTCGCCAAGGACCCATTTGCCGAGCGCGAGCGGGAAAAATACGAGTCCCCCATCCCCAGCCGGGAGTTCATTATGTCGGTGCTGGCCGATGCCGGCCGCCTGATGACCCGCGAGGACCTGGTGGCGGCCTTCGGCCTGCACAGCGAGGACGATATCGAGGCGATGCGCCGCCGGCTGCGCGCCATGGAGCGCGACGGTCAGCTGTTGCGCAACCGCCGCGGCGGGTACGGGCTGGTGGACCGCATGGACATGGTGCGCGGGCGGGTCATCGGCCACCCGGACGGCTTCGGCTTCCTGGTCCCCGACGAAGGTGGCGAGGACCTGTTCCTGGCGCCGCGTGAGATGCGCCAGGTGACGCACGGCGACCGCGTGGTGGCGCGGGTTGCCGGTATTGACCAGCGCGGCCGCCGCGAAGGCGCGATTGTCGAGGTACTGGAGCGCAACACCACGCGGGTGGTCGGGCGTATCTATTTCGAAGCGGGTATCAGTTTCGTGGTGCCGGACCACAAGCGCCTGACCCAGGATATCCGCATCCCGCCGGAAGCCGCGGGCGGCGCGCGCCACGGCCAGTTCGTGACGGTGGAAATCGTCGAGCAGCCCGGCAAGCGCAGCGGCCCGGTCGGCCGGGTGATCGAGGTCATCGGCGATCACATGGCCCCGGGTATGGAAATCGACGTTGCCATGCGGGCACACGATGTGCCGCACGCCTGGCCCGATGTTGTCGAGAAGGAAATCCAGGGCCTCAGCGAGAAGGTGTCGCCGGCGGCCAGGCGCGACCGGGTGGATCTGCGCGATCTGCCGCTGGTGACCATCGATGGCGTCGATTCGCGCGACTTCGATGATGCTGTCTACTGCAAACGCACCGCGCGCGGCTGGAAGCTGATTGTGGCGATTGCCGATGTGTCGCACTACGTCAAGCCGGAGACGGCCCTGGACAAGGAAGCGTTCCTGCGCGGCAACTCCGTGTACTTTCCGGAGCGCGTCATCCCCATGCTACCGGAGATCCTCTCCAACGGGCTGTGTTCGCTGAATCCCGAGGTCGATCGCCTGTGCATGGCTTGCGAAATGACCGTCGACGAGCAGGGCAAGGTGACGCGTTCACGTTTCGTGGAGGCGGTGATGCGCTCCCACGCGCGCCTGACCTACGATCAGGTCGCAGCCATGCTGGTGGAGCGCGATGACAAGCTGCGGGTCAGTTTTGCGCCGCTGCTGGATACCCTCGAAGAGCTCTACAGCCTGTACAAGGCGTTCCGGAAGCTGCGCGACCGGCGTGGCGCGATCGATTTCGAAACCACCGAAACACGCATCGTTTTCGGTGCCGATCGCAAGATAGAACGTATCGTGCCGGTGCAGCGCAACGATGCCCACAAGATCATCGAAGAGTGCATGATCGCCGCCAATGTCTGCGCGGCGCGTTTCCTCGCCCGCCACAAGCTGCCGACACTCTACCGGGTGCACGACGGGCCCAAGGCCGACAAACTGACCGATCTGCGCGAGTTTCTCGGCGAGCTCGGTTTGTCGCTCGGCGGGGGTGAAAAACCCGCTGCCGCCGACTACGCCAAACTGCTCGCGAAGGTGCAGACGCGCCCGGACGCGCACCTGATCCAGACGGTGATGCTGCGCTCGCTGTCACAGGCGCGCTACAGCCCGGACAATATCGGCCATTTCGGTCTGTCCCACGAGCAATACCTGCATTTCACCTCGCCTATCCGCCGCTACCCGGATCTGCTGGTGCACCGCGCCATCCGCTACCGCCTGCAGACCGAGGCGGCGAAGAAAAAGGCCGGCAACAGCGGCCGTCGGGCCGGGTTCCCCTACACCGAATCGGACATGGTGTCGCTGGGCGAACACTGCTCGGTGACCGAGCGGCGCGCCGACGACGCCACGCGCGATGCCGTCGACTGGCTGAAATGCGAATACATGCTGGACAAGGTCGGCGAGGACTACGAGGGCATTGTCAGCAGCGTGACCTCGTTCGGTATCTTCGTCGAACTCAAGGATATCTACGTCGAAGGCCTGGTGCACATTACCGCCCTGCACAACGACTATTATCATTTCGACCCGGCCGGTCACCGCCTGCGCGGTGAGCGTACCGGCAAGGTTTACCGGCTGGGCGACCAGATCCGGGTGAAGGTCGTGCGGGTCAACCTGGACGATCGCAAAATCGATTTCGAGCTGGCCGACGCGGAAGAAAAGCGCAAGCAGGCCAGGGGCGAGGGCGGCAAGGCGCAGGCACAACAGCCGGCGAAGAAATCCCGCCGCCGGCGTAAATCCCGCCGGACCAGGCGCGATGACTGAGCCCGCCCGGGGCACCTCCGACCTGTGATGAGACGGGCACAGCGCGTCTTCGGTCTACACGCGGTGACCAGTCTGCTGCAGCGTAACCCGACGCGGGTGTCGCTGCTGCTGGCGCTCGAGTCGCGCGACGATGCGCGCATGCAGCAGGTGCTGGAGCTTGCGGAGAAGGCCAATGTCCCGATACGCCGCGTGGCGCGCGGCGAACTGGACGAGCTGGTCCAGGGTGTCAGTCACCAGGGCGTGGTGGCGGAAACCGGTGCCGCCCCGGTCATCGGCGAAAAGGAACTGCCGGAGTTTCTCGATGCGCTGCCGCACCCGGCGTTCCTGCTGATCCTCGACGGCATCCAGGACCCGCACAACCTGGGCGCCTGTCTGCGCACCGCGGATGCCGCGGGCGTCGATGCCGTCATCCTGCCGCGCGACCGCTCGGCGCCGCTGAACGCCACGGTTCGCAAGGTCGCCTGCGGCGCCGCCGAGTTCGTGCCGGTGGTCCGGGTCACCAACCTGGCGCGGATCATGCGCGCGATCCGCGACCGGGGAATCTGGGTGTACGGGGCGGCGGGCGAGGCCGAATCAACCCTTTACCAGACCGACCTCTCGGGGCCGCTGGCGCTGGTGCTGGGCGGCGAGGGCAAGGGTCTGCGCCGCCTGACCCGCGAGCACTGCGACGGCCTGGTCTCCATCCCGCTGGACGGTTCGGTCAGCAGCCTGAATGTGTCGGTGGCCACCGGTATCTGCCTGTTCGAGGCCCGCCGCCAGCGCCGCGGCTGACCCGGCGTCTTGCGGTTAGCTCCCGGGTTACGTAGAATGCACTCGTTTTTGCACAGCGTTGCCGTGCACACTCCTTGCTTTTCGCAATGGCGGAAGGCTGTTAATCCGTAAGGAGCATTCAATGCGTCATTATGAAGTTGTGTTCCTGGTCCACCCGGACCAGAGCGAGCAGGTGCCCGCGATGATCGAGCGCTACCGCGCGACCATCGAGTCCAAGGATGGCAAGATCCATCGTCTGGAAGACTGGGGCCGCCGTCAGCTCGCCTATCCTATCCAGAAGCTGGCCAAGGCTCACTACGTGCTCATGAATATCGAGTGTGGCACGGAAGAGCTCGAAGAACTGGAAAGCGCGTTCCGGTTCAACGACGCCGTACTGCGTAACCTGATCATTTCCCGCAAGGAAGCCGTGACCGAGGCGTCGCTGCTGGCCAAGCGCGGCGATGACCGCGACGAGGCACCGCCGCGCCGCGCTGCCGACGACGATGACAGCGGCGATTCAGACGACACGGGCGATTCGACGGATGAGCCGCGCCGGCAGGGCCGCGATGAAGGCGAAGCCGAAGAAGGCGCGACTGCCGGCTGACGGCGTTCGGCCCGGAAGCCGTGGAGCTGCCGGAAAATCAGCTGGTCCTGAGCGGTCAGCTGCACCGGGTCGCGGAACTGCGCGTTACCCCGGCCGGCATCCCCATTGCACGCTTTGTTCTGGCGCACCGTTCGCGTCGCACCGAGGCTGGCCAGTTGCGTGACGTCGAGTGCCGGCTCACCGTGGTCGCCAGTGGTGAAAAGCTGACTGCCGGGCTGGCGCAACTGCCGGCAGGCAGCTGGTTGAAAGTGACAGGCTTTTTGAGCCGGGCCGGTTACCGGTCTCCGGACTTGCGCGTGGAGTTGCACGCATTGGATATTCAGACCGTTCCCCGGAACGGCTAATTCGAGAGGTTAAGAACATGTCTCGCTTTTTTCGTCGCCGCAAATTCTGCCGTTTTACCGCAGAAGGCATCAAAGAAATCGATTACAAGGATCTTCAGACACTGAGGAACTACGTGACTGAAACCGGCAAGATCGTACCGAGCCGCATCACCGGTACCAAGGCGAAGTACCAGCGCCAGCTTGCCACGGCCATCAAGCGTGCGCGCTTCCTGGCCCTGCTGCCGTATTGCGATTCGCACAAGGGTTAAGCACGGCCGGGCCTGTGGCCGGCCGGGGTGGCATTGAGTAATGCGCGCACTGGCCGGATTGATTGTCGCGGGTCCGCTTCAGGCGGTGGGGCTGATCGCCCTGTGTACCGTCCTGAGTTTTCTGGCGCCGCCACTGACCTCGCTGCTGAGTTACGTGGGGGGCGCGGCGCTGGCGTTGTACAGTTTGCAGGTGGGCGTCAGGAGCGGGTTGCTGGTGCTGCTGGGCGCGGCGGCTGCCACGGGCCTGCTGGCCCAGTTGGTGATGCATCACGGCGCCACCGTGGTGGGCACCGCCATGCTGTTGTGGCTGCCGGTGTGGATCGCGGCCAGCGTCTTGCGCGCCACCCTGTCGCTGGCCATGACCATGCTGGTGTTGAGCGGCATGGCCATGCTGGGTGTGCTGCTGGTATATGTGCTGTTTGGCGACCCGACGGCCTGGTGGCAACAGTTGTTGCAGGGCATGGTCGACAGCGTGGCATCGCAGCCGGAATTCAAGGGTGCGACCGACAGCCTGTCGGCATTCGTGACCCAGGCTGCACCGCTGATGACCGGTTCGCTGGCAGCAGGGCTGGGTTTTGCGGCGCTGGCCTGCCTGATGCTGGGCCGCTGGTGGCAGTCGCTGCTGGTGAAACCGGGCGCCCTGCGCATCGAATTTTATGCGCTGCGACTCAACGGCGCCCTGTCGCTGGCCGGTATCGCCATTATGGCGCTGGCGATGCTGAAGTTGGGCGTGATCAGCAGCATAGCCGTGCAATGGTCGTTGATTGCCATGGTGTTATTTTTGTTCGTTGGAGTGGCAGTGTTGCACGCCACCCTGGCAAACATCAAAGCGGCGAAGGTCTGGCTGATCGTCGCGTATGTGTTAATGGGCCTGTTACCGCAGGCGCTAATGTTGGTGAGTGTCATCGGCTTGCTGGATCCCTGGCTGGATCTGCGCCGACGCACCGCCGGGGCCGGGTCAAACTGAATTCAAGCCGAATGCATAGGGTAGGGTCGAACGATGGAAGTGATTCTGTTGGAAAAAGTTGAAAACCTGGGCAACCTGGGTGATCGCGTTAATGTGAAAGCGGGTTACGGGCGCAATTTCCTCATACCGGGCGGCAAGGCGACGCCGGCCACCGAGGAGCACATCAAGGCGTTTGAAGCGCGCCGCGCCGAGCTGGAAAAGATCGCTGCCGAACACCTGGCGGCCGCCGAAGGGCGCCGCGAGCAGCTGGACGGCATGACCGTAACCATCAAGGCCAAGGCGGGCGACGAAGGTAAACTGTTCGGCTCGGTGGGTACCGGCGACATCGCCGAGGCGGTCGCCGCAGCGGGGGTGGCTATCGAACGCCACGAAGTCCGCCTGCCGGAGGGTGCGTTCCGCCAGATCGGCGAGTATCAGGTGGCAGTGCACCTGCATACCGATGTGAACACGGAAATCACCGTACTCGTCGAAGCCGAATAAGCAGTTTCTGAACTGCTTCAGAACGCCTTGTCGCGGTTGCGTGGCAAGGCGTTGTTTTTTTCTCGGATGCCCTAGCCGGGAAGTTGCCTCAAAACTCAGA
>JASFNS010000141.1:0-5807 GCA_050116915.1 Thiogranum sp.
CGGTCCGACAGCCGGTACAAAAAACGCCCCCGAACGGGGGCGTTTTTTGTTGCGTGCGCTGCACGCAGCCAGTAAGGTAATCGTTAGTCAAAAGCGACATGCGGGATAGCCCTATGACAACAGACAAGCTCATCGCGATAGTGGCAAGTTGCCTGTTGGCCTGTGGCAGCGCCAGTGCCGCCGTCTACAAGTCGGTGGACGAGCAGGGCAACGTGGTCTATACCGATGACCCGGTCGGTAACGGCGAGCCGGTTAAGTTGCCGCCGCTGTCGACGGTTCCGCCCCCTCCGGCGCGCGTCCCGCAAGCCTCACCGTCCGCCGAGCAGGCTGGCGCACAAGCCGCGCCCTATGAACAGCTCGCGATCGTCAAACCGGCACCGGACGAAACCTTGCGCGACAACACTGGCGATGTGCAAGTGCAGCTCAGCATCAAGCCGGGACTCGACAAAGAGGCGGGAGACCGCGTGCAGTATTTCCTCGATGGGCAGCCGCAAGGCGCTCCGACGACGTCGGACAAAACCCGTTTCAGCAACGTGAATCGCGGTACGCATACGGTGGAAGCCGCCGTAGTCGACGCCTCGGGCAACGAGCTCAAGCGCAGCGACGGCGTACGTTTCTACCTGCACCGCGAGTCGGTGAACTTCCCCCGGGGACCGGGCAAGCCCACCCCGCTTCCCACGCGCTAAACAATATCCCTGATTCTTCCGCGACTATGCACTATAATAGTGCGTAGATCGTATTCGCCGGTGCATCCGCACCTTATCGGATCATCGTCGCGTGGCTGAAATTTTACGGGGAGCCACAAAGTCAGCATATTAATCCCGATACTTCAATCACTTATACCTGCTCTGCCACCTGCCGCGCAGGCCTGGACGGCAAACGAGGAAACTGGTTTGGTTTTTGCACTCGCTTGAACATGTCATTGTCCAAAGACGCATACGGGGTACGCACCGATCAGCTGCTGGAGGCGCTCAACACGGCGGTCATCCTGTTGAACGAGTCGTTGCACCTGACTTACCTGAACCCGGCTGCCGAGAATCTGTTTGAAGTCAGTCGCAGGCAGGTGCACGGGCAATACTGGCCGCAGGTGATGCAGGCCGACGCCTCGCTTGTCGAGCGGTTGTGCGCCTCCTTGCACGCCAATGAACCGTTTACCGAGCGGGAGCTGGAACTGCATACCGCCTACGGTCAGCGCATGACGGTCGATTGCACGGTTACACCGTTCGGCAAAGGGGACTTACTGTTGGAAATCGTACAGGTCGACCGGCACCTGCGCATCGCGCACGAAGAGCACCTGCTGGTACAGCAGCGTGCAGCGCGCGATCTGATGCGCGGCATGGCGCACGAAATCAAGAACCCGCTGGGGGGGCTGCGTGGCGCCGCCCAGCTGCTGGAAAGCGAACTGCAACAACCCGGGCTCAAGGAATATACGCAGGTGATCATTGGCGAAGCCGACCGGCTGAGAAACCTGGTTGACCGCATGCTGGGCCCGAACAACGTACCGGATAACCGCGAGATCAATATTCACCAGGTGCTCGAACACGTACGCAGTCTCGTCGATGCCGAGAATTATCCCAACCTTGTCCTGAGGCGCGAGTT
Organism: Thiogranum sp.; assembly: GCA_050116915.1. Classification (GTDB taxonomy): domain Bacteria; phylum Pseudomonadota; class Gammaproteobacteria; order DSM-19610; family DSM-19610; genus Thiogranum. The sequence continues at coordinate 1,600 of JASFNS010000141.1, forward strand.
CGACCCGAGTATTCCGGAGCTGAAGGCCGATGCGGAGCTGCTTGTACAGGCCGTGCTCAACCTGGTGCGAAACGCTGCGCAGGCGGGCGCGACAACGATTACCCTGCGCAGCCGCATCCAGCGCCAGTTCACTATCGGGCAAACCCGTTACAAGCTGGCCATACGCATCGATATTGTTGATGACGGGCCGGGTATCCCCCCCGATATACAAAGCAAGATTTTCTATCCCATGGTCACCGGGCGCGCCGATGGCACCGGACTTGGTTTGTCGATTGCGCAATCGCTGATCAACCAGCACGCGGGCATTATCGAGTTCACCAGCGAACCCGGAAACACAGTGTTCACTATCTTTTTACCTTTGGAGGTTGCGAATGACGCAAGCTGAAAGCGTCTGGGTCATCGATGACGACCAGTCCATTCGCTGGGTGCTGGAAAAGGCCCTTGAAAAGGCACATATGGACGTCAAGAGTTTTGCCTCCGCGAGCGGCATACTGGAAACCCTCGAGCGAGGACAGCCGGATGCGCTGATCACTGACGTGCGCATGCCGGGCATGGACGGCTTTGAACTGCTCGGCAAGATTCAACAACGTTATCCCGAGTTGCCGGTCATTATTATTACCGCGCACTCCGACCTCGACAGCGCGGTTACCGCGTACCAGGGTGGCGCGTTCGAATATCTTCCCAAGCCGTTCGACGTGGAAGAAGCCGTTGAACTGACGCGTCGCGCCGTCGATCACAGCCGCAGCAACAAGGAGGGCGGCCAGGTCACAATCAGTGAAGAGGTGCCGGAAATCATCGGTGAAGCCCCGGCCATGCAGGAAGTCTTCCGTGCTATCGGCCGCCTGTCGCGCTCCAACATCACCGTGCTGATCAATGGCGAGTCCGGTACCGGCAAGGAACTGGTGGCGCGCGCCCTGCACCGGCACAGCCCGCGCGCCGACAAACCTTTCGTTGCCCTGAACATGGCGGCGATTCCGCGCGACCTGCTGGAATCCGAATTGTTCGGCCATGAGCGCGGCGCATTCACCGGCGCGCAAACGCAGCGAGTGGGACGTTTCGAACAATCCGACGGGGGTACGCTTTTCCTCGACGAAATCGGAGATATGCCGGCTGAAATGCAAACCCGCCTGTTGCGCGTGTTGTCGGACGGTGAATTCTACCGCGTCGGCGGTCACACGCCCATCAAGGTGAATGTGCGCATTATTGCCGCCACCCACCAGAACCTCGAACAGCGGGTCAAACAGGGCAGTTTCCGCGAGGACCTGTTCCACAGGCTGAATGTCATCCGCGTACATTTGCCGGCGCTGCGCGAGCGCCGCGAAGACATCGGCCTGCTGATGCGCCACTTTCTTCAGCGTGCCGCGCGCGAGCTCAACGTCGATCCAAAGACCCTGTTACCGGATAGCGAAGCCTATCTTCGGCAGCTCGATTGGCCAGGCAATGTCCGCCAGATGGAAAATCTCTGCCGCTGGCTGACAGTGATGGCATCCGGGCAGGAAATACGCATTGATGATCTGCCTTCCGAGCTGCGTCAACCGGCCAGCGGCGAGGCGCCGAGCGGACAGGGCTGGGAAGCCGCCCTGAAAAGCTGGGCCGATCGTCAGCTGGCGGACGGCCGCGAGGCGCTGCTCGATGACGCGCTGCCCGCGTTCGAGCGTGTCATGATTGCATCGGCTCTGGCCCGAACCGGGGGGCGCCGCCAGGACGCAGCGCGCCTGCTGGGCTGGGGTCGCAATACCCTGACACGCAAGATCAAGGAACTGGAAATGGACCCCGCCAGCTGAGCCGGCGAAGGTCAGCCAGCGTCCCGACAGCGCGCTTAGAGTCGGGCGGGCTCTGTGCGCAGCGCTGCCCCTATCGGCAGCAGGCAATGTGCAAACTGTTCGCGGTCGACAGCACCGTGCGCGTCGAACAGGTCGTCCAGTTGTAGTTCGCGCACCGCGATACCGGTCTGCTGAGCAAGCAGTCCGGCAAATTCCGGTATGGGTGCCGGCGACGGACACAGTGTTATGCGGGCAACCGGCGCCTGCTGGAAATGCCGGTCGTAGTAGTCCATGGAGCGCTGCAGTTCCAGCGCCAGGCGGTCGACAAGGTCCGGTTCGCTTCGCAGCTGCTCGTAGCCGATATCCAGACTTCGCGCCAGGAACAGGGTGGCGCCCCGCGTGAGCGTAATCAGTCCCTGGTCAGCGCCGAAATACAGCATGGCCTCACCGCTGCCGTCCTGATCCAGTCGCCCGGCAATATTGCGCAGCGCCAGCTCGGGAATATCGATGATGTTGAGTTCCGCGCCAGCGCTCTGCAGCGATTCGGCGTGTTCCTTCACCACGCCCGCACGCGATACGACCACATACAGGTTTTCCTGCATGCCGCGTGCGCCGGTCGGTGGTACATCGAACACATCCAGCACCGCGTCGTCGATATGGAAGTCGATAAGGTCGCGCACACGCCAGCGAATCGCCGCTTTGAGTTCAGCAGGGGGTACCTCGGGGGCTTCCACCATCAACAACTGGTATTCGCCGATCGCAAGCAGCGTGGAACAGGGTACTTGACTCAAACGCTGTTCGGCAACGATCTTGCCCAGCAGGTTTGCGTGCTCCTGACCGGGCGCCAGCGAATGGAAGGCGCAGTACTCCAGTACCGGCTTGTCGGCGTTCTGGTGGTTGACGCAGGCAACCGCTACCCCGTCGTCTTTCCTGACCAACGCACACAGCCGGTCGTCATGTGACTTTGTCTTGAAAAGAAACACCCGAGTTCCTTTATGTCAGTGTGACAGCAAGCGTCGCCCAAGTCATGAGTGCTGTCAATTGTTGATGAGTTCCTGCCAGCGTACCAGCGACACGCCGGCGCTGCCCGCGCCGGAAAGATAGACGTCATTCAGATTTTGCGGGCCAGGCGCCGCCGAGCCGACATAGCTCCAGCTCGTGCCGTCGTAGTGAACCAGGTTCCAGCCATTGCGTTGATTGCCGACCGCCCAGCAGTCAACGGCAGAACTACAGTGCACGCCATTGAGCTTTTCGCGGTGCTGGCCGCTCTGAAGGTCATCCGACGTCCATGACAAGCCATCCCAGTGCACAAACACATAGCGGCTGTTTAGATTATCACCCACAGCCCAGCAGTCATTAACCGAGGAACAGGATACAGCATTAAGGTTGGTGCGGCGCTGGACCGGCGCTGCTACTGTTTGCCCGGACCAGGCGCCGCCGTTGTTGCGCACGACGTAATACCTGTTGCCGCTAAGATCACCGACCGCCCAGCACTGGTCGGCCGCGGCGCAATCAATGCCGTTCAGTGCGATCGTGCCGTTGAAAACGGTGCCCCACGACGGTGATGACGCTTGCACCGAGCCGCCAGCCAGCACACCGAAGCACGTTGCCGACGGGCAGGACACGTCGGTGTAGGAATCGAAGAACCCCGATCCACCAGCGTTGATCCAGTTGCTGCCATTCCAGCGGGCGGAATAGGGGATCGGGAACAATCCAAACAGCAGGGTTACCCCGTTTGCGTAGCAATGTGTCGCTGTAAATGGCTGGCAGCTGACGCCCAGCAATACCGCGTTGGTACCCGATGTTAGCGGCGACCAGCTGGTGCCGTCCCAGTGAATAATCGCCCCGTTATTTCCCGTGGCCCAACAGTCACTGGCGGCCGTGCAGTGTACGCTGTACAGATTCTCTGCGGTATTCGAGGCGACCGTCGACCAGCTTGTGCCATTCCATTGCAGCATCGCGCCGTTGTCACCAACCGCCCAGCCTCCGTCGCCGGCAAGGCGCAGATCGGCCGAGACCGTTCGCAAGGCCGCATCGGGTGAGGCCGCGCCTGTCGAACTGACGCTGCCCTGGACGACGATCCGGCAATCCGTACCGACCAGCCCGGCGGCGGTAACGTCGAAGCTCCCCCGACCAGCAGGCGTCGTGTTGATCAGCGCCAGATCCGCACAGGCCGTGCCGTTGGCATAATTGAACGACGCGAACTCGATGCCGCTTTCGGCGACGAACAGCGCGTCGACGGCGTCGTTGTGTGCCGCTGTGTCGGTTATGTCGGAACTCGCCATGCGGTTGATGATCTGCACCATCAGACTGACAACCAGGATAATGAACAAGGCCCCGATTAGGGTGACGGCACCACGCTGTGGTCTGGCAAACGGCATCAGATCCGGTTCCGCAATGCAACGCGCGAGCGCTGGCTGTAGCTGCTGCCGTTATTGAGTGTCA
>JASFNS010000142.1:0-5761 GCA_050116915.1 Thiogranum sp.
CGAACAGGTGTATCGCCGGACAGTGATATCCCTGCCGCGTGGTTCGCTCGAGGAATCTCTGGCGCTCGAGGTCATCCCGATGCCCGGCGCTACTGTCCGTTGCGGCTTGCGATGCAACGTCGGCAGCGTCGAGCAGGTTCGTCAGCTTTTCCCGCAGCTGCCGAAGCGCGTTGCTGCGTTCCTGTTCCACCTCCGCCTGGTCGGCGTAGGCATCGTAACGTGCATAGATGGTCCTGTAGACCGCCTCGGTCTCGCCGAGGCGCTGCCGGGTAACGTTGTCTGTCACGTCTGCCCGGTGGCGAACCTCTACGGTCGTTTTGGCAATGTGCCTGAAGTCATGGTGCCTGGCAATGCGCAACAGCAACTCCCAGTCCTCGCAACAGGCCAGCGACTCGTCAAACCCACCCACCTCGTCCAGGCGCGCCTTGCGAACGGCCCAGGTGTTGATGGGGATGTAATTGTCAATATGCAGCCTGCGCCGCGACCACGCAGCATGCCTGTACGGAGCAGACCGGCTGATTTCCCGACGCTCGCCGTGGCGAATGACTTCCTGTACCAGATCGGCGTCGGTATAGGCGAACACGCAGCTTTGGTCGGCGAACGCATCCACCACGGTCTGCAAATGCTCCGGCAAATAGAGGTCGTCGTCATCCAGAAAAGCCACTATGTCCCCGGATGCGACCTGCAAGGCCATGTTGCGCGCCCTTGCCTGGCCGAGCGACTGAGCGTTCTGCAGGTACGAAACACGCACCGGGCCGAGGCCTTCGACAATGTCCGCGACGTCCGCGCCGCCGTCATTGACCAGCACGATTTCCCAGTGGCGGTAGCTCTGGCGCGTCACCGAGGCAAGCGCGCACGCCAGCATTTCGCGGCGGTCTTTCGTCGCCATGATAACGCTGACCAGCGGCGCGCCGGCGCCCACTGCGGCTTCCGCGGCCCGTGCACTGTCAGACTGCGGCCGGTTCGCATCGCCTGCGGCGACAAGATAGCCGCCGGTCAGTGGCGGGCGCTGTCCCCAGGCGTCCGGCCAGTTGCGCTCGCGAGCCCGTTCGGACTCCTCGGCGCCTATACCGGCAAACGCATGCTCGATACTGGCTTTCGAATCGAGATAGAGACCGAGTGTTTCGGGAATATGCTGGAATCGCTCGTAGGGCGCCACTCGCAACCAGAAATCATAGTCGCCGGCGACACGCATGCGCGGATCAAAATGACCATACTTCTCGTGCAGCGCGCGCCGCCACATCGGCTGCGGTCCTATATAACAGACAGAAAACAGGTGCCTGGCGTCGAACTCGGGCCAGCGGAACCAGCCGGTTACAGGCGCAGTCTCGAACCGGGCGTTTTCCTCCGCGGTTACCGCGCTGTCGGCATAGACCAGCGCCAGCCCGGGATCAGCCTCGAGCATACGGACCATAGACTCGAACGCGTCGTGACGGTGCCGGTCATCAGTATTGGCATTGGTCAGGTACTTGCCGCGAGCCGCGCCGATTGCCCTGTTCCACGCCGAGTAGATGGTTTCACGTGCCTCGGTACGGATGTAGTGGATATTCGAGTAGCGGTTCTGGAATTCCCGGACGACAGCTGCTTCGTCCTCGCTGGAGCCGCTGTCTACCACAATGATTTCCAGGCGCGCCGCGAGGGTCTGCGCCTCAAGGTCATCGAGGCACCCGCGCAGGTATTTTTCGCTGTTATAGGTCGACACAACGGCTGTCACCAGCGGTTCCGGACGAGCCCCATGCATGTTGCTCGCGGAGTTTGCTGTTGAGCGCGCACCGGGCAGCGCACTGTAGGTACGCAGGCGCTCTGCGCCAGCGGCGAGCAGCGGCTTGAGGGCCCGTGCGAGCCCGGGCACAGCCTGGTCGCACGGCCTTCCCCACTGCATCTCCAGAGGCTCCACCGCTGCCACGGGCACCCTCGCGGAAGCACCGAATAGCGCGATCTCGCGGTCCAGGACCCTGCCCGCTTCCTCGTGGTAAAGCGCCATGGCTTTTGCCGTCTTCTGGTTTTTCTGCTGGCGAAAACACCCGGTGCACGCCGTGGTCGTATACAGCGCGGCATAGCGGAAAAACCGTGCCCAGAGTTCCAGGTCGCCGGCCATCTGCAGCTCGGTCTGCAAGGTGGCGCCGGCCTTTTCCCAAAGACTGCGGCGCCAGAAGGTGCCTTCCTGCTGGATGAAGGTCGGGAAGTCGTACTTTTTCTGCAAATAATTCCTGTGGCTGAATACCGGTGCCGGCTCACAGATCCAGGTTATGAATCCTTGTTCGTTCATAACGTTGGGCGTTCCGGTCACCCATTCGACATCGGCCCGCTGGCTGAAAATGCTCGCCATGGTGTTCAGAGACTTCGGATGCAGCTTGTCGTCAGAGTTGATCCATGTCATCAACTCGCCGCTGCTGCGGCGGAAACCCTCGTTGACAGCCCAGTATTGCCCGCCATCGGGCTGACTCTGCCAGTAACTGATGCGCTCCTGGTACTTTTTGATAATCTCGACGGATTCGTCTGTGCTGCCGCCGTCCATGACAATCAGTTCAAGATTGGGATAATTCTGGTCGAGCACCGAACGTATCGTAGTCTCCAGGTAGCGCCCCTGATTGAACGACGGGATAACGACACTGATCCGCGGCGCACGGTCAGACAGTGCCGGTGCAGTGTAGTCTGTGCCTGGAATCGAACCGTGTCCCGGTCTATCCGCGACCGCCGACCGTTGCTGCACAGCGCTGTCTGCCTCGCCCTCGTTATCCGCGGTTGCCTGGTTAAGCAGGGCCCTTACCTCGGAGTCCCCGGGGTTGTCTTCCAGATATGTGGCGTACAGGCCGGTTGCCTCGTCGACACAGCCAAACGACATGAGGATCTGGCCGCCGTTTATGACAATGTTGCGGTCCTTGCCATCCAGCTGCAGCGCATGCTCCAGGTAGTGCAGTGCCTGTTGGCTGTCGCCCCGCTCCCAGTAGAGAACCACCAGGTTGTTACACACCTCGACGTTATGACTATCGAGCGCGTGGGCCGCCCGGAACCTTTCCTCGGCGCCCTGGATGTCGCCATTGTTGAACGCCTCCTCCCCGGCGGCATTCAGCGCAACGGCAGTCGCCGCCGGCGCCTGGGACGACAGCAATTCGCACATATCCGCCGCCGGGTAACCGAGCTTGTCCAGCACCTCGCCGCCGGTGCGCTCGACATAGGCCAAGGCATAGCTGCGCAACTCGGGCGTGTCGAACACGCGCTTCCAGGTATCGGCGAACGCCGCCACCGGCGCCGCCTGGCGGTTGACGTTCTCGGGGTCGCCCAGGGTACCGGTCGGCGCCGGCCGGTCCCCGTAGTTGAGCATTGGCGCAAAGAACGGGATCTCAAGAAAGTCGCACAGCCGGCGTATCTCGGCATCCGGATTCCGGACAATATCCTCGTACCGGGTCACCAACAGATTGTCGCCCGCCGCATCCATTGCTTCGCTTAGCAGCCGTGGGCCCTCGAGCATGTCTTTATGGTGGGTACTGGACTCGAAAGCCTGCACATCATTGTTGAACCATGTCCCCAGGACAGATGCGAGGACTGCCAGGGGATGTCTCACCAGCAGTACAAAGCGGGCCTTGGGGAAGGTGCGCATCAGCTCCGGCATGACATAGAAATAGCGTGGCGTCTTGTCCAGGAAACGCGACTTCCCGGCTGCTCTGACGGCACGACTGTACAGCGTACGCCCCAGCCGCCTGACGGCATCGTAGTAGTTCTGCTCGTCGCCGGGCAGTTCGTGGAGAAACTCCTCAAGCGCCCGCCGTCCCATCCCGGCATCATAGTCCGCACTGAGGCCGTCGCGTTTCAGCGCATAAAGCGGATTGAGCATGACCCACGGTTCTGCCGCGGTGTGTATGTCCGGGTGCCCGCCGAGCACCCGTTGCAGCATGGTTGAACCGGAACGCGGCAGGGACACCAGGAAGATCAGCCCTTCGCCGCCGGCCCCGATCGATTCCGGGTTGTAAGGCAACGCCAGGCTCGCCAGCGCCGTCTCGCGGGCCGCCCTGTCACGTTCGGTGGGCATCGCGGTTTCCGGCCAGAACTGCTCCAGGATGCTGCGGCGTAACGCCGCGTCGTCGTCGTTCAGCAGTGCCGCGCTTTTACGCAAAACCTTGCTGATTTCGGCCATGTGCCGGTACATAGGAGCGTGGTGCTCTCCCCCGCCGTGCTGCCGGTAGATGACGTTGGCGGCGGTGACGTGCGCAACCGGATACGCCTTCGCCAGGCGCATCTTGAGGTCCCAGTCTTCATACATGCCGATGGTTTCATCAAACAGGCCGACGTCCAGCAGCGCGCGTCTCTCGACCAGAAAGCTCCGGGGCGAGACATCGCGGTGGACGACGTTGAAGAAGATATCTCCGTCGATGTCGCCGCTGGTGCCCGGAAACGGCTGGCGCACGCTGTCGCTCCCGCGTTCGTCAAACTGAAGTTCCACTTTGGAGTAGGCCCAGCGCACCTGGCGCGCCACAATCAGCTGGTACTCCATCGCGAGCTTGGGCGGCATCCAGTAGTCATCCGCGGCAAGCAGGGACACGTATTCGCCGGAGGCGGCCAGCAGCCCGGAATTGAAATTCCGCGGAATACCGACATGCTCATCGTGCGGAACAAGCAGCAATGACACCTCGGGATGCCTGCGCTGCCAGTCGCGCACCACGGACCGGGTTCCATCTGTGGAGGCGTCATCGCAAACCACTATTTCAGACGGCTTCAGCGTCTGACCCAGCAGCGAGTCCAGACAGGCTTCAATGTGCCGCTCGTCGTTGTGACTGGGAACGACAACGCTGATGCTTGGTATGTTGCTGGTCATCGGACTGATCCTTCAGATTGATTCGAGACTGGCGGCGAGCGCGTCGCCAACCTGGCGCACCTGCCGGTCTGACAGCGTGGGACACATGGGCAGGGACAAACAGCTTGCCGCGACCGCGTCGGTCTCCGGCAAGTCGCTGGTCTGCGCATCGCCCGCGGTGACACCCGGCTGCCTGTGCACCGGTTGCGGATAATGCAGCCCGGTCGTTATGCCGCGGGCGGCCATCTCACCGGCGAGTGCATCACGTCGCTGATGGCGAACCACGTACAGGTGATGTACGGATTCGCTTTGTTCGCGGCAGGTCGGCAGACGCAGTCCGGGCATGTCCGCAAGGGCCTCGCGGTAGGTCTGGGCGAGCTCCGCGCGGCGTGCGTTCCAGCGATCCAGGTGCCCGAGCTTTACCTCCAGCACGGCGCCCTGAATGGCGTCCATTCTGTAGTTGTAACCGAGTTCGGCGTGGTGATAGCGCTGCGGCTGACCATGGTCGCGCAGACGCCGCAGGCGCTGTGCCAGCTCCGGTGCCGAGGTGACCACGGCAACGACCTCGATGTCCGGATCAACGAGCAGCGCCTTGTAGTCGGTCGTACCGGGAATATGGGGATGGGACTCACCGATACGCGCCAGTCGCTCGGGGCTGCAATCGGCGATGGCCGCCGCCTCGCACCCGGATGAGCGGGTGAAGTTGCGGACCAGCTTCGGACCCCAGTATCCGCAACCGATCGCGCCGACCCGGACCGGGACCTTCTCGGCGTCGAGCGGCGGCAGTCGCGGTGCGGCCGGTGGGAAATCCAGCAGGGTTGGGGGCTTGGGGACGACGGATTCTGACATCGGTTTTCCTGGCGAAATGCGGCATTTCCTCAAGAAAAAGCAAGATGTGTACCAGCCGAGGCAGTACAATGACGACCGTTACCCCGGGGATCACGCCAGCCGGCCGACGCACCGAAACAT
>JASFNS010000143.1:0-5759 GCA_050116915.1 Thiogranum sp.
TATAAAGAAGCCGTCCTCGGCGCCGGCAACGGTGTGGTTGCGTCCGTCGACCACCAGTTCGGCGCCCTCCGCAACGCCGCTGTCGACATAGGCGGAGACGCGCTGCAGGTGCTCGCGGGTGACCAGCGGGCCCATTTCCGCGTCCGCATCGATGCCCGGGCCGACCTTCAGATTTTCAATGCGTGGCTTGAGTCTTTCGATGAGCTGATCGGCGACCGCATCACCGACACAGACCGCCACGGAAATCGCCATGCAGCGTTCGCCGGCCGAACCAAAGGCCGCGCCCATGAGGGCATTGGCGGCCTGTTCCATATCTGCGTCGGGCATGACGACCATGTGATTCTTGGCGCCGCCGAGCGCCTGCACGCGTTTGCCGTGGCGACTGGCAGTGGCGTAAATGTACTCGGCGACCGGCGTTGATCCGACAAACGACACCGCCTGCACGCGGCTGTCTGTCAGCAGGGTGTCGACGGCCTCCTTGTCGCCGTTTACCACGTTGAATACACCGTCGGGTAAACCGGCTTCCTTGAGCAGTTCCGCCAGCAGCATCGGTACCGAGGGATCCCGTTCACTGGGCTTGAGAATAAAAGTATTGCCGCAGGCCAGGGCGATGGGGAACATCCACATCGGCACCATGGCGGGGAAATTAAACGGAGTGATGCCGGCGACGACGCCGAGCGGCTGCATCTCCGACCAGGAGTCGACACCGCGGCCGACGTCCTTGGAGTGTTCGCCTTTCTGCAGGTGCGGAATGCCGCAGGCGAATTCCACCACTTCCAGCCCGCGCGCCAGTTCGCCCGCGGCATCTGACAGCACCTTGCCGTGTTCACGGGTAATCAGTGCGCTGAGCCGGCCGGCATGCTGGTCGCAAAGCGCCTTGAAGCGGAACAGGACCCGGGCGCGGTTCAGCGGTGTGACCGCCGACCAGCCCGCAAATGCCGCCTGTGCGGCGGCGATCGCCTGTTCGGTTTCATCACGGCTGGCGAGGGCAACATGCGCTGTCACCTCGCCGCTGGCCGGATTGTAGACCGCGGACTGCCGGCCGCTGCTGCCGGCGATCTGTCGACCATTGACAAAGTGTCCGATGGATTGCGTCATGTCAGGGCAATACACGCAGCCGTGCGTCAACCTCAGGCCGCGCTGCGCTGCAGGGCACTGAGTGCCGGAACGTGGGTATAACCGAGGTCGCGCGCAACCGCGGCGTAGGTCACCATGCCCTTGCAGACGTTCAGACCGTTGAGGAGGTGCGGGTCATCGTTGAGCGCCTGCATCACACCCTTGTTCGCCAGTGCCAGTGCAAACGGCAGGGTGGCATTGGTCAGGGCGAACGTCGCGGTGCGAGCGACGCCGCCGGGCATGTTGGCTACCGCGTAGTGAATGATGCCATCGACCACGTAGGTCGGGTCCTGGTGGGTGGTCGCGCGGCTGGTTTCGAAACAGCCACCCTGGTCGATGGCGACATCGACCAGAACGGAACCGGGTTTCATCAGCGCCAGCATGTCACGCGTGACCAGCTTGGGCGCAGCGGCGCCGGGTATCAGCACCGCGCCGATCACCAGGTCGGCGGTTTTCAACTGTTCTTCTATCGTGTGTGCGTTCGAATAGAGTGTGTTCAGGCGGTCACCATAGTGGTCATCGATCTGCTTCAGGCGCGGCAATGAACGATCGATAATCGTCACGTTCGCGCCCATCCCCATGGCGATGCGCGCGGCGTTGAGGCCGACGACGCCGCCGCCGATAACCATCACGTTTCCGGACTCTACACCGGGTACGCCACCCAGCAGCACGCCTGATCCACCCTGGGCTTTCTGTAGCGCGTGCGCACCTTCCTGCACCGCCATGCGGCCGGCAACTTCACTCATGGGCGTCAGCAGTGGCAGTCCGCCCTGGTCGTCGGTAACCGTTTCGTAAGCGATACAGGTGGCGCCGCTTTCCACCAGCAGACGGGTCTGCTCGGGGTCAGGGGCGAGGTGCAGGTAGGTAAACAGGGTTTGCTCGGGACGCAACATGGCGCACTCGTTCGGCTGCGGTTCCTTGACCTTGATGATCAGTTCAGCGTCGGCGAAAACCGCCTCCAGGCTGTCGGCGATCCTTGCCCCGGCGGCGACATAGAGATCGTCGCTCAAACCGATGGCCGCGCCGGCGTCTCTCTGCACAAGGACACCGTGGCCGTGGCTGACCAGTTCCCGGGCGCCCGCCGGCGTGAGCCCCACCCGGTACTCGTTGTTTTTGATTTCCTTGGGTACTCCGATCAACATAACTACCTCACTGCAACAGGGTCAGGCGACGCTTTTGATGGCTTCGCGCAGAGTTTCGAAAATCCGGTCAATGTGGGATTTTTCGAGGATCAGCGGCGGTGACAGCGCGATAATGTCGCCGGTGACACGAATCAACAGGTCACGCTTGTGGAAACAATCCTTAAACACGTCGTAGGCCCGGGCGCCGGGCTGCCCCTCGCGAGGTGCCAGCTCGATGCCGGCGACCAGCCCATAGTTACGGACGTCAATCACATTCGGCAGATCGCCGAGGCTGTGGGCCGCCTCCTGCCAGTACTCGCCCAGAAGGTTCGCTTTCTCGAACAGACCCTCCCCGGCATAGATGTCCAGTGTTGCCAGTGCTGCGGCGCAGGCAACGGGATGACCCGAATAAGTATAGCCGTGGAACAGTTCGATAACGTTTTCAGGACCCTGCATGAAGGCCTTGTGCACCTTGTCGTCGACAAACACTGCACCCATCGGTATCGAGCCGTTGGTCAGGCCCTTGGCCGTGGTGATGATGTCGGGTTTGACGCCGAAATGACTGGCGGCAAACGCGCCGCCGACACGGCCAAAGCCGGTGATCACTTCGTCGAAGATCAGCAGGATGCCGTGCTTGTCGCAGATTTCGCGCAGGCGTTGCAGGTACCCCCTGGGTGGCACGATTACGCCTGCAGAACCGGCAATGGGCTCGACAATCACGGCGGCGATGGTTGAAGCGCCGTGCAGCTGGCAGAGTCGTTCCAGATCATCGGCCAGTTCGAGGCCGTGTTCGGTCAGTCCCCGGCTGAAAGCATTGCGCTCGATATCCAGCGTATGGCGCATATGGTCAACGCCGGCCAGCAGGGTGCCGAAGAATTTGCGGTTGTTGACCAGTCCGCCGACCGAAATGCCGCCGAAGCCGACACCGTGATAGCCCTTCTCGCGGCCGATCAGCCGGGTGCGCGAACCTTCGCCCTTGACCTGGTGATAGGCCAGCGCGATCTTCAACGCCGTATCCACCGACTCGGAACCGGAGTTGGTAAAGAACACGTGATCCATGCCCGGGGGTGATAACGCCGTCAGGCGTTCGGCCAGCGCGAAGGGCAGGGGATGTCCCATCTGAAAGCTGGGCGCGTAATCCAGTTGTTCGATCTGGTAGCGCACGGCCTCGATGATCTGTTCGCGGCCGTGTCCCGCATTGCAGCACCAGAGTCCTGCCGTGGCATCCAGGATCTGGCGCCTGTCAACCGAGGTGTAGTGCATGCCTTTGGCGCCCGTAAGCAGGCGTGGCGCAGCCTTGAACTGGCGGTTGGCGCTGAATGGCATCCAGAAGGCGTCCAGTTTTTCCGGATCATTTTCAGCGAGGTCGGCGTAGGTCATGGCGCGGTCTTGGATATATTGAACAGTACGTTGAAGCTATTCTAAGACCGTTAAATAAAATTTACAATTAGCGCCAATAAATTTTAAGATAATTGACATATTGTCAGTATTCGGGGTTAAATGCGGTATTAAAGGTGGTATGCAATGTCTATTGATGTCGGGGCCAGGTTACGTGCAGTCCGCAAGATGAGGGGCTTTTCCCAGCGTGAGCTGGCCAAGCGCGTGGGCGTAACCAACAGTACGATATCGCTGATTGAACAGAACCGGGTCAGCCCGTCGGTTGGCTCGCTGAAAAAGGTGCTGGACGGCATCCCCATGGCGCTGGCGGACTTCTTCACCCTGGAAGTCGAATCCGATGAACCGGAACGCTTTGTCTACAAGGTCGAGGAGCAGCCCGACCTGGGTAACGAAGGGGTTCAGTATTTTATGATCGGCTCGGGTCGCCCCGAACGCCTGATGTGCATCATGCGTGAAATCATGGCGCCGGGCAGCGATACCGGCGAAGAAATGCTGTGTCACGATGGCGAAGAAGGTGGCGTCGTCATTCAGGGTGCGCTGGAGCTGACGGTTGGTGACCGGGTGGAACTGCTCGGCCCGGGCGAGGGCTATTATTTTGAAAGCAGTCGTCCGCACCGGTTTCGCAACGTGGGTGACGACGAACTGGTTATTGTCAGCGCAAACACGCCGCCAAGCTTCTAGTTGCTGGCCGCCACGGCTGTGGCGGAGGATTCATCGGAATAGCTGGAGATCGGCATGACAGCCACGCACTCGCTCGAATACTGGACCGCTCAGGCGGCCAGCCTGGACATCCGCAACCAGGCTTTCATCGATGGTCGATACGTGGACGCGCGTTCCGGTCAGACCTATGACTGTGTCAGCCCCATTGATGGCCGATCGCTGGCCCGGGTGGCGCAGTGTGACGGCAACGACGTCGAACGGGCGGTCAAGGCCGCGCGAAGTGCGTTCGAGTCCGGGGTCTGGTCGGAAACCGCGCCGGTACATCGCAAAAAAGTGCTGATCCGGCTCGCCCAGCTGATCGAGGCACATGCCGAAGAGCTGGCGTTGCTGGAAACGCTCGACATGGGCAAGCCGATCAGCGACAGCCTGAACGTGGATGTCGCCGCGACTGTGCGTTGCTTCTCCTGGAACGGCGAGGTGATCGACAAATGGTACGCCGAAATCGCGCCGACCGGTCCCGACGAGCTCGGTCTGGTGACGCGCGAACCCCTCGGCGTGGTCGCGGCTATTGTGCCGTGGAACTTTCCTCTGCTGATGGCGAGCTGGAAGCTGGGTCCGGCGCTGGCCACCGGTAACAGCGTGATCCTGAAACCTTCCGAGAAGTCACCGCTGACGGCGATCCGCCTGGCGGAATTGGCTATCGAGGCCGGTATCCCCGCAGGTGTGCTCAACGTGCTGCCGGGTTACGGCAAGGAGGCGGGAGAGCCGCTGGCTGCGCACATGGACGTCGACGGCCTGGTGTTCACCGGCTCGACGGCGATTGGAAAACACCTCATGGGTATCGCCGGCACCACCAATATGAAGCGTGCCTTCGTGGAGTGCGGCGGCAAGAGTCCCAACATTGTGTTCCCCGATGCGCCGAACCTGGATACGGCGGCTGAAGCTGCTGCAACGGGCGTTTTCTACAACCAGGGCGAGGTGTGCACCGCGGCATCGCGGCTGCTGGTGCACAAATCAATCCGTGATGATTTTCTCGACCGGGTGGTGGCCGCGGGACTGACCATGAAACCGGGCAACCCGCTGGACCCGGCCACCCGTATGGGCGCAATCGTCGACCAGCCGCAGATCAACCGCATCACCGGTTATATAGACAAGGCCGTGCAGGAGGGCGCGAGGCTCAAGTGCGGGGGTTCAAGAGTGATGCAAGAGACCGGCGGCTACTATGTGGAACCGACGATCTTTGACCGGGTGTCACCGGATATGACCATCGCCAGCGAAGAGATCTTCGGTCCGGTCCTGTCCTGCATCGACTTTGAAACCGAAGCCGAGGCGCTGGCGGTTGCCAACAACTCACCATACGGGCTCGCCGCCGCCGTCTGGACCTCGGACATCACCCGTGCGCATAACATGGCCCGTAAGCTGCGCGCCGGCAGCGTCTGGGTGAACTACTATGACGGTGGCGAT
>JASFNS010000144.1:0-5727 GCA_050116915.1 Thiogranum sp.
GCCCTCGCGCGGCAGGCTGACGAGCTGGTTCAGGTGCATTCTCGCCAGCGCCGCCTCGGTTTGCTGCAGCAGGTCCAGGCGGACGTGGCCGAGCCGGTTGAGCAAATCGATACTCGCCTGCACCGGTGATTGTGGTATCGGTGCCGCACCCGCAAACGGCGGCGGTGGATTGAGTCCGCTGGCAGCCGCCGGTTGCGGGCTTCCCGATTGGCCGGGGGTTGTGCCTGCCGGCGGTGAGGTCGCTGCAGCGGACACGCCGCCGGGTCGTTGCAATGGCGTGGTTGCGGCAGTCTCGATGGCGCGCTGTACGTTCTGCGTCTGCACAGCGGGCGGCGCCTGGGGTGTTTTCGGCTCAGCGGCCGCCGTTGCTGGCGAAGGGGTCGCCTGACTCGGCGACGAGCTGGATGCCGGTGGGCGGTTAGCGGCCGGGTCGGATGGCGCTGGTTGTGGGGATGGCCCCTGCGCCCGGGCGGCCGCGGGCTGGCCGGGCGGCGCCGAGGGTGTCGACGGCGTCTGGCCACTGCCCGGCCAGTTGCGCACCAGCTGGACGAGGCGCAGCAGGTTGGCCTTGAAATCGCTCTCGAGGAGACTCGCTGCAGCGGGCGTATGGGTGGCCAGCGCCAGGCGGTTCTCCAACAGGATGCCGGAGTTCTGTATGGCCGTCTTCAGGCCCTGTGGTGTCGCCAGGGCCGCGACGTCAGGCAGCTTGCGAACCAGCGTCGCGGCGACTGCGCTGATCAGCGGCGGCAGTGGCGGCCTGGGAGTGCGTGCCAGCAGTGACAAATTGGCCAACAACGGGGTGGTGGGGCCATAGCGGGGCAGCAGCGTGCGCACCGCCAGGGCGACCGCCGACTCCTGCAGCGCGGCGATGACTCTGAGAACCGGGCGGGCACCCAGCTCGCGCACTTGCAGTGTCAGCACCTCGCCAGGGCGAAATGACAGTGAAGACTCGGCGCTGAGCTGCCGATGACCTGCGGAGAGCAGGATTTTGCCGGCATCGTTCTCGAGCACCGTCGCCTGCAGCAGCTGACCGATCCGCATGGGCTGCGTCACCTGTCGAAGTGTGCTGGCGGGGATTGGGGGGATGCCGGAAGTAGGTCCCGAGGTTTCCATATCGGTGCCGGGGTCAGTTCGCAATTGGCATCTATACTGCAGTATTTATCACGGGAAGGGAACGCCAGGCGGGTAATCAGCAGGCCGGACGATGAGCGAGATAAAGCAAAAACGCGTACTTTGGTACACACGCCGCGATGGCGTGGTGCGTGGCCCCTATCCGGAAAAGCAGATCGGCAGATACATCCTGTTGGGACGAATCCGGCAGGACGACGAACTGCGCCCGGATGAAGGCGAGTGGGCGACGCTGGACCGCTATCCCGAACTCATCCCCGAAGTCATGACCTTGCCGCCCACCGATGAAAACCTGCAAAAGCTCATGATGGCGCGACTGCACGAAGATGAACGCCGACCGCGGGACCGGCGTGACGGTGACGGCGATGATCTGCCGGCCGCTATACGGGAACGTCGCACCGGGTCGGAGCGCCGTCGGCCGGAAGCAGAGGACATGCTGCGTTTTCGCGAGCTCAAGTACCGGGTGGCGCACCGCCAGCAGCGCAAAGCCGGTCTCTACCGCTACCCCTTGAGTTTCGCCGCGCTGGTTTTGCTGGGTTTCGTACTGAGCTACCTGCTGCGGCAGGGACAGCCCGACCAACCGCCCCCGGATTGCAATGCCACTGCGCGGCCAGGCGTCAACTGGGACGGCTGCAATCTGTCGGGACTGGATTCCAGTGAGGCGAACCTGGTCGGCGCACACATGCGCAACGCCCGGCTCGATGCCATCGACCTGCGCAGCGCACGCCTCGCCGGGGCCGATCTGCAGTACTCGAGCATCACCTTCGGCAACCTGAGTAATGCCGATCTCAGTCATGCCAGCCTGGTCGGGGCCACGGCACGCGGCGCCGACTTGCGCAACGTGCGCTTTACCAACGCCGATCTATCCTACGCCAACCTCAGCGACACGCGCATGGAAGGCGCCGACCTGTCCGGGGCCGATCTCAGCAATGCCATCTGGATCGACCGTAAACCCTGTCTCAGGGGTTCGGTCGGCGCCTGCAGGCGCGCCGCCACCCCCTAGCGCCCGCGTTTTACCCGGCCGCGGGGCGCTCACTGAAGGTTTCGGTTGTGTAGCGCCACACCTTCAGGCTGTCCGACCAGTGATCGGCGGGCAAGCCGGCCTTGCTTTTGAGGTGGGCGAGAAAATCCGTTTTTGCCGGCAGACTTTCCCATACGCTCGGCAGGAATGTCCCGCGCTTGCCTTCGTCCTCCAGGATCAGTCCGTCGATGCCGGGGCGCAGCTGCGCAAGCAGTTCCTGTTCATCCTCGAAATGCAGCGCTTCGGGCTCCGAAAGCACCGATACGGCGATGTCGATCTCGTCCAGTTCATTGGCTTGCACGGGGATGAAACGCGAGTCTCGAAAAGCCGCCGCGTAGGCGTTTTCCGCAACATCCGCGAGCATCGGTCGATTCGCCTG
This sequence comes from Thiogranum sp., assembly GCA_050116915.1. GTDB lineage: Bacteria > Pseudomonadota > Gammaproteobacteria > DSM-19610 > DSM-19610 > Thiogranum. The sequence continues at coordinate 2,529 of JASFNS010000144.1, forward strand.
GAGGCTGCCGATACAGCCCCGCAGTTCGCCGTGGCGGTGCAGGGTTACAAAGCTCGCACCCGGCTTGTCCAGTGGCGGGTGTGCGGCAGGTGTTACCGGTAGTGCCCGATTATGGCTCAGACCGTACTCGATGGACTGGCGCGCTGTTACCAGCAACAGTGCACCTTCGGCTTCAGACAAAGGCATAGGCGCCATAGCCGACGACGCGGTCGCGACCGCCGGCGGTGTCTCCCGAGTTGCGCAGGTCCAGGGTCCTGGCGTGCAGCCGGTGGTGCCGGGCGGCGACCAGCATGCCGTTGACCGGATTGCGGCCACAGGCCTGTTCGTAGGCGATGGCGCCGGGATTGAGTTCCTCAATCGCGCGCGACGTTGCGCTGTCCAGGCGGCGGGCCGTGTCGTAATCGTGATAGTGGCTGAGATCCGAGCTGATCACGAACAGGGTTTCGGGGCCACCCCAGAGGGCTTCTATAACCTCATCGACGCTTTTGCTGTCAGCGTCTCCAACCACCAGGGGTACCAGGCCGAAGTCGTCGCCCAGAACAGTCTGCAGGAAGGGCAGCTGGACTTCGAGACTGTGTTCCTCGCGGTGAGCTTCGTCGATAATCCTGACCTGCGGCAGCACGAGAATGTTATCTATCGCCTCACGGTCGATCCTGATCAGGCCGAGCGGGGTGGAAAAATACGCCATGCCGGTGGCAGCGAGTCCGGAGAAGGCCACGCGGTGTGACGGTCCCAGCAGCACCACACGGGTAATCCTCTCACGCATGGCCCCCAACAGCCGGTAGGCGCTGGCGGCCACGGGACCGGAATAGATGTAGCCGGCATGCGGGACGATAAGCGCCTTGGGGTGTTCGGCGCCCGGTTGCCCGGCGCCCAGGAAAGTCTCCAGCTGTTGCTGCAGCAGCTCCGGATCGTCAGGGTAAAACATCCCCGCTACGGCGGGTTTGCGGACAAGTGCCACGGTGGCATCCTCCCGGCCTGGCGCCTTTGAGTTATGCTCTCACTTAATTACATAGGCCCGGCGACCGCAGAATTCAAGTCTGCGGCCACAGCCTCATCCTCAGCGATTCCGCCCGGGCGCGGGCTTTGCAAGGTGAAATAGAAAGTCGCGCCGCTGCCTGCGCGGCTGCTGGCCCACAGGCAGCCGGCGTGGCGCTGAATAATGCGCCGTACGGTTGAAAGGCCGATGCCGGCGCCGGGGAAATCCCGGGCGTGATGCAGGCGCTGAAAAGGTGTGAACAGCTTGTCCGCATAACCCGGGTCGAATCCCGCGCCGTTGTCCTCAACATAGTAAACGGTGCTGCCGTTTGTCTGCCGGGTGCCGAAACGAATCCGTGCCTGGGGCTCTTTGGAGGTGAATTTCCAGGCATTGCCGATCAGATTACCCAGCGCGTCGCGCAACAGATGGCGGTCTCCCTCTGCGCGAACGCCGGGTTGAATATCTGTCACGACATTGCGTTCCGGTTCCTGCTGGCGCAGCTCGTCGAGCAGTTCACTGCACATAGCGCTCAGGTCCAGTGGCTCATGGTTGATTTCCACCTGGCTGACACGCGAGAGTTTCAGCAGGCCCTCGATCAATTCGCCCATGGACTGTGCGCCATTCTGAATTCTGTCCAGGTAGTCCCTTGCGGTGTCGTCAAGTTGCTCCGCATAGTCCTCGGACAAGGCCCGGGAAAAGCCGCTCAGCGTGCGCAGCGGCGCGCGCAGATCGTGCGAAATGGCGTAGGCAAATGCCTTGTGTTCGAGGTTGGCTTGTTCGAGGTCGCGGGTGCGGGCCCTGACGCGATTGTCGAGTTCGCGGTTGGCGTCAGCCAGGGCCTGGCGCTCTGCAGCGATGATTCGGGTCATCTTGTCGAAGGCGGCGCCGACGCGGGCAATTTCGTCGCGGCCGCGCAGGCCGGTGCGCACGCCGTAGTTGCCCTGGGAGATCTGTTCCGTGGCATGCGCCAGGCGTTGCAGGCGCACGGTGAGAAGATAGCCGAAGCCTACACCGAAGACGGCGATCAGACCCATGCCGATGGCGGCGATGGTGATGCCCTGGTTGAGCGCGCCGCGATAACTGGCCAGGCGCGCCTGGTCGGAGAACTGCACGGCAAGCACCCCCAGATCGCCGGCCGGGTTGCTGATTTCCAGCGTGCTCCAGTGATCGGTGTCGCTGTCTCGCAGTGGCGGCAGCTTTTCGCCCAGGTCCGCGAAGGTGCTGCTGGCCACAACGATATCCCGCTCGTCCACGAGCAGGGCTTTGAGGATGTTCGGATTTCTGGGTAGTTTCTCAATGTACCCCTGCACGCGGTCAAAGTCTTCGTCGAGCAAGGCCACACGTGCGATGTTGCTGACGATATCGAGTGCCGCCTGTTCAGTGGCCTTTATCTGGCGGTTGGACGAATCGATGGCATGACCGAGCGTTTTCCAGAGTACCGCTGTCATCATGACCGCCTCGAGAATAAATATCACCAGGGCAATGCGGTACTTCAGCGACATGTTCAGGGATTCCCGGTTCCGACTTGTGTCCAGATATCCCTGACAATGTCGTAATCCTTGTCTGTCGCGGGATACAGGCGAGTCCAGGCACCTTCGGAGAGGTAGGCTGCGGATGCCGGGTCACCTTTCCGCCAGGATAGCAGTTCCTTTTGCAACAGTTTGCGCTGCTCGGCCGGTACGCGACGGTGCACGGCAAACAGCGATGACGGGATGGAGCGGGTCTGGTAGACGAGCTCGAATTTCACGCCGTTCTTCTGCTCGAACAGTTTCACCGGCGGCCAGGCGGTGATGCAGGCCGCGGCGCGCTTCACCTGCACCTGTTGCAGGCAGGCAAGATGATTGCCGGCGGAACGAATGTGGGCATTCACTCGCTGGTTTCTCAGGACATACCTTCCGAGCAGGCTTACGGCCGCGTCCAGATTGGGAACGGCGACGGCGCGGTTTTGCACGTCCTGCAGACTTTCGATGCCGGTATCCGGGCGCGCGACCATAATTGCGCTCAGGTCGCCACGATCGTCGCTGTCATCGGTGGCGACCCAGCGCGCCAGGGGAATATAGCCGTTGGGCGCACCGACGCGTATGTAGTCGAACGGTTGGATAAAGAGGATGTCATAGGCTTGTTGCTTCACCTGTTCGCGGAACCGCCCGTAATCGGGTCGGCTGCGCAAGACTATCGGCCGGCCGGTCAGTTCACCGAAACGAGCGGCGATGGGGGCGA
>JASFNS010000145.1:0-5692 GCA_050116915.1 Thiogranum sp.
GCGCCACTCTCGGTGACCGGTCTCGATAAACAATCCGCCCAGGCCCAGATTCCGGCACACGCCGCTCTGGATGGGCAATCCGTGCTTGTACAGCAACAACTGAAATTCTAACGACTTGCGAACACTACATCGGTGTTCCATTTCTATCCTCCCTTAGCAGGCGGGGTAAGGCGACAGGATTCTTGGGCGCCTTATCGTCACGTTGCCGAGTAACTTTACACACATTTGTCGTAAGAAACTTGCTCCAGATCAAAAAAAAGACCTTTGTCCACTAGACCCTGCCCGGGGCCCCGTTCCGGTCCCCGAACAAATAACAAACCGGTGCATGGTTTCGAGCCACCCGATATCCGCGTTGATCGAACGACCGCTCGTGAAACGATGCACCTTTCCAGTAGAGACCACCGGCTTCTCGGCCGGTTCCCTGACTGCCTTCACTACCAGGGTTGCGAATCTCTGCAACATAACCGGCCACTGGCCTGATAATATTGCCCACTCCAGAGCCGGGCGTTTGTCAGCATGCGCCGGCATGCGCTCCACGGAGGCGTCGAAGATGCGCGGAATTATTCGTTACTCGTTTATCTGCCTGCTGTTCTGTACCTGGCCCGCCAGGGCAAGCTTCGATATCGCCGGTCTGAGCCTTCCGACCACCTATAGGCTGGCGGGACAGTCACTGGTTCTCAACGGTGCCGGTATCCGCAGCAAGTTTTTTTTCAAAATCTATGTCGGTGCCCTGTATCTTGCCAAGGCGACACACGACCCACAGCAGGCACTGAACGCACCCGGCGCCAAAAGCATGCAGATGGTGATGCTCTACAAGGAGGTTGACGGGGAAAAAGTCGCCGAAGGCTGGCGTGCCGGCTTCGCGGCCAATCTGTCGCCCACCGACCTGACACCGCTCACCGCGCGGCTGGCGCAGTTCAATGCCCTGTTTCCCACGCTGCACAAAGGCGACCATGTCTATATGGACTACGTACCCGGCGCGGGTACCACGCTCACGATCAACAAGGAACGCCGCGGAGCTATTGCCGGCGAGGATTTCTTCCATGCTCTGCTGCAGGTGTGGATTGGAAAACAGCCCGCGGACACGGGGTTGAAGAACGGCCTGCTGGGTGACTGAGCCCTTGCGCGGTGTTTTTCTCGACCTGGACAGCCTGCATCCCCAGGACCTGGACCTGACTGCGCTACGCGACAGTCTGCCGGATTGGGAGTTCTTTTCCCAAACCGCCCCCGAACAGGTAATGCAACGGATAGCCGGCGCGCGCGTCGTCGTCACCAACAAGGTACGTCTGAACGCCGCTGAACTTGGCAACGCACAGGCGCTGGGGCTGGTGTGTGTGGCGGCCACCGGGACTGACAATGTCGACCTGGCGGCGGCGAGGCAAGCGGGTATCGCGGTCAGCAATGCGCGCGACTACGCCACCGCGTCGGTCGCCGAAGCGGTGTTCGCCATGCTGCTGACACTCGTGCGTCAGCTGGACAGATACCGGGCACAGGTCGCCGCCGGGGCCTGGTCCGACAGCCCCTACTTCTGCCTGTTCGACACACCTATCGAGGAGCTGTTCGGCAAAACGCTGGGCATCGTCGGCTATGGCGTGCTCGGCCGGGCGGTCGCCCAGCGGGCGCAGGCCTTCGGTATGCAGGTACAAATCGCGCAGCGCCTGGTCGGCGAGCCGCTCGACGGACGTCTGCCACTGGAGCAGCTGCTGACAACTTCCGACGTGGTGAGTCTGCACTGTCCGTTATCGGACGCCACCCGCAACCTGATCGGCAGGCGGGAACTGCAATTGATGAAGCGCAGCGCCATTCTTGTCAATACCGCGCGTGGCGGCATCGTCGACGAACCGGCGCTGGTCAGTGCACTGGACCAGGGATGGATTGCCGGTGCCGCGGTCGATGTGCTCGGCCAGGAACCACCGGCAGCAGATAGTCCACTGGTCACCTGTCGCTCGCCCCGGCTTGTGCTCACCCCGCACGTGGCCTGGGCAAGCCGCAGCGCCCGACAGCGTCTTGTCGGTGAAATCGTCGAAAATATCCAGGCATTCCGCCGCGGCGATCGGCGTAACGCCCTGGAATGAACGCGCGGTACCACGGTTTCGCAGCGCTGGCGGCCCTGCGTTTACTGTCGCGGTCGCCGCATTCGCCAGACACCGCGCGGCTTGGCCAGGTTCACTTTCAGACTACGTCCTTCAAATTCCACGCCGTCAGTCGCGCTGATCGCACTTTCCGCGCTCTCGTCGTCCATTTCCACGAATGCAAATCCCCTCGGCTTTCCCGTATAGCGGTCATTGATCAATTTCACGGAAACGACATCGCCGTGTCGGGCAAATAACTCGCGCAGCTGGTCGGGTGTGGTCTCGAACGAAATATTGCCCACGTAGATCGATTTCATCGCGGTTACCAACCTCCAAGTCGGTGCTCCGGTACTGAACCACGGCGGGTTCCTGTCGGTACCGGACGGTAATCTCCCTGCAGCGCCCGCAGATGGTGCGCGGGGCTGTGCTGACAACTCGGTGCCGCCGGCCTCAAGGGCCGGAAAAATGTCCCATCGACACGAACAGAAAAAGTATAGACGATGATGGCCGACCGTGAAACGCGCGCGCCCGCGCGGCTGTTCAGCGCGCGGTGATCCCCGGTATACTGATATCAGGTGTCGCGGAGCAGCAGTTATGGATAGTGGTTTTGATCTGAGTTGGGTCTGGGGAATCGGCATCGCCGGTTTCGCTTTCGGACTGGCCTGCGGCCTGGCCGCCGGCTACCTTATGCGCGGCAACCGCCAACGCGTCGAGGAACTGGAGGAGGAACTTTCCGGCCTGCGACGCCAGTTCGACGGCTACCGCGAGCAGGTAAACCAGCATTTCCTGACCACCTCGGAACTTGTGCAAAAGATGACCGACAGCTATCGGGATGTTTACGAGCACCTCGCCGCGGGCTCCGAGAAGCTATGCCGGGACCCGGTCGACGCACCCAGCCTGGACTTCACCCGGCAGCCGGTCCTGGAAAGCGACGCGCAGACGCCAGCTCCCGAAGAACCGGGCGCGCAGGAATTCAGCGATGCGGAAACCGACCCCCTGCGCGACAACGAAAACGACAGCTGCATGGGAGACGCGCCGCACGTACCGCATCTCGAGACCGAGCAACGGACTAGTCCCCGTACACCGTAAGCGTCACGCGGCGCCGGTGTGGCGCCGTGCGATGCTCCCACAGGTAGATACCCTGCCATACGCCCAGGTCAAGGCGGCCACCGCTGACGGGCACACTCAGCGAATTCGACGTCAGAATACTGCGAACATGCGCCGGCATGTCGTCGGAGCCTTCGTCGACGTGCCTGAACAGCGGGTCGCCGTCCGGCACCAGCCTGCCCATGAACCGCTCCAGGTCGGTTCGCACCTCCGGGTCGGCGTTCTCGCACAGAATCAGCGAGGCGCTGGTGTGGTGGACAAAAACAAGGCCGATGCCGGTATCGATACCGCTGTCGGCCAGCCGCTGCTGCACCTCCGGAGCGATCGGGTAGGTCCCGCGCCCGCGGGTGGCGATGGTGAAAGAAGACTGGTAAACCACAGTTTTTAGCCCTTTGCTTGCGCCTTTCAGGTATAATTCTCGCTCTTTTACCTTCAGGAATTAGTCGTGATCGAACGTTTGCGCAATATTGCCATTATCGCCCACGTTGACCATGGGAAAACCACCCTGGTCGACCAGTTATTGTCCCAGTCCGGCACCCTTGGCGAGCGTAGCAACGCGCCGGAGAGGGTCATGGATTCCAACGACCTGGAGCGCGAGCGCGGTATCACTATCCTGTCGAAAAACACCGCGATCAAGTGGCGCGATTACCGTATCAACATCGTCGATACACCCGGTCACGCCGACTTCGGCGGTGAGGTGGAGCGCGTCTTGTCCATGGTGGATTCGGTGCTGCTGCTGGTCGATGCGGTCGAGGGGCCCATGCCGCAAACGCGTTTCGTCACCCAGAAGGCGCTGCAACGCGGTCTGCGCCCGATCGTCGTCATCAACAAGATAGACCGTCCGGGAGCCCGTGCCGACTGGGTGGTGGATCAGACCTTCGATCTTTTCGACCGGCTGGGCGCCACCGACGAGCAGCTCGACTTTCCGGTGCTCTACGCCTCCGGCCTGCAGGGTTATGCCAGCACCGACGTCGATGCGCGCGGCGGCAATATGAATCCCCTGTTCGAAATGATTATCGACAAGGTACCGGCCCCCGATGTCGACATCGACGGCACTTTCCAGATGCAGGTCAGCTCGCTGGACTACAACAGCTATGTGGGCGTTATCGGCATCGGTCGCATCAGCCGCGGGCGGGTCAAGAGCAACTCCACAGTCACTATCGTCGACCGTCACGGCGGGCGGCGCAGTGGTCGCATCCTGCAGCTGTTCGGCTTCCTGGGCCTCGAACGCGTGGAAGTCAGCGAAGCCCGGGCCGGTGATATCATCGCCTTTACCGGTATCAGCGGACTCGGCATCTCCGACACGCTGTGTGACCCGGCCAACGTCGAAGCACTGCCGGCACTGAGTGTCGACGAGCCCACGGTCAGCATGACCTTCCAGGTTAACAACTCCCCGTTCGCCGGCCGCGAGGGCAAGTTCGTGACCTCACGCCAGATCCGCGAACGGCTTAATCGCGAGTTGGTGCACAACGTCGCCCTGCGGGTCGCGGACACCGAGGACCCTGATAAATTCAAGGTATCCGGCCGCGGTGAACTGCACCTGTCTATTCTGATCGAAAACATGCGCCGCGAAGGCTACGAACTCGGCGTCTCGCGCCCGGAAGTCATCTACCGGGAGATCGATGGCGAGGTACAGGAACCCTTCGAGCAATTGACCGTTGACGTCGAGGAACAGCACCAGGGCGCGGTCATGGAAAAACTCGGTGAGCGCGGCGCCGACTTGCAGAACATGATACCCGACGGCAACGGGCGTGTACGCATGGACTTTATTATCCCGTCGCGTGGACTGATCGGTTTCCGCACCGAATTCCTCACCGCTACCCAGGGCAGCGGTCTGCTGTATAACGTGTTCGACCACTACGCGCCCGTGCGCAGGGGTGACTTCGGCAAACGCGTTAACGGTGTCTTGATCGCCAATGGCGCCGGCAAGGCGCTGGCCTATGCCCTGTTCAACCTGCAGGAACGCGGACGTCTGTTCATCGACCCCGGCCAGGCCGTCTACGAAGGCATGGTGATCGGCATTCATTCGCGCGGCAACGACCTGGTCGTCAACCCGCTGAAGGCCAAGCAGCTGACCAACATCCGTGCCGCCGGTAGCGACGAAAACATCCTGCTGACGCCGCCCATCCGCATGTCACTGGAACAGGCGCTGGAGTTCATCGACGACGACGAGCTGGTCGAAGTGACGCCGCAGAGCATCAGATTACGCAAGAAACTGCTTCTGGAGCACGAGCGCAAACGCGCAGCGCGCGCCAGCTAGACGGGGTAGGCGCAAGGCGCACGGCCTTGGCCGACTGCGCCGCAGGCGCGCACCGGGGCCTGGCGGTGCGGCCCGCGTCAGGCCTACCCCCCGCCGCTACGGCTCCCTGTTCTCGTACACCGCCATAATGTCCTGTAGCTCCGCCAGCAGGCTGGCGCGTTGCGCGGCATCCAGCGCAGCGTATTCAGGACGCATCTCGCCGGTGCCGAGCGCCAGGATATAGGCCCTGACCACATCACACCCCAGCGCGCAT
>JASFNS010000146.1:0-5660 GCA_050116915.1 Thiogranum sp.
CCGGGTAATGCACGGGCGGCGGCTCGGGCGCCGCGGCGGGCGGCGGCTCCACGGCAGCGGGAAGTTCCGGGGCCTGTGGCTGCTCTTTCCGGGGTTGCAGGTACAGCACCACCATTGCACCCAGCAGCACCGCGCCCACACCCAGGACAATATCCGATGTCTTCATTGCCTACGGCCCTCCTGCCCGCCGACGCTTTCACTGTACCTATCATCCTCCCCGAGCGGCATCGAATCCAGGAATGGTCACCATCGAATTATTTCGTTTTACAAGCGGCGCGTCCGGTCCTTTACTTCGCGGCGCAGGCACCACGCCTGTTTAACAGGTTGGACCACCAGGTCCAGGAGACAGCAGATGAAGTACTACAGCATGATTTTCGCCAGCACGTTTGCCCTGAGCGGGCTGGCGGTCGCCAACCAGGATAACAGCGCGAACAGCCAGCAGCAGGCCGATGACAAGGTGGAGTGCATTGAAACGGCAATCGCGGATGAACTGGACGGCGAGCAGAAAGACATTTTTGTCCAGGAATGCATGCAGCAGAAAATGGCCAAACGGGCGAAGGTCAACGACAAGAACAGCTGAGACGACGCCGCAATAGCCGGCGCTTAACCGCCTGTCCCTGTCCCGTGTTCGTCAAGACCGGGACGGGGAGTTTTTTGTGCGCCGCTCAGGTGCAGCGCTCCCCTCCAGACAAACAGCAGCAGCCCGGTGCTGAACAGCACCACCGGCCAGTTACCCCAGCGCACATAGGGGGTGGCGCCGGCGCGCGGCTGTACGCGCTGAGTCACGGTTTCGGTTTCGAACTGGCGACTCCGGGCAACCACCTTGCCGTCGGCGCCGATGATCGCCGAGATACCGGTGTTTGTCGCGCGCAGCACATAGCGTTCGGTTTCGCGGGCGCGCATCCGGGCCATTTCCTCGTGCTGGTGCGGGGCCAGGGAATCGCCGAACCAGGCGTCGTTGCTGACATTGATCAGGAAAGCGGCCCTGGGCAGGGCATGGATGAGTTGTTCACCGAAGGCGATTTCGTAACAGATCGAGACACCCACAGGGTAGCCGGCGGCCTTGAGCAGCGGCTGGTCGATACGCCCCGCGGTGAAGTCGGCCTGCGGCACCGGCAGGAAGCTCAAGGCGCGGGCCAGCCAGTGACGCAGCGGCAGGTATTCGCCGAACGGCACCAGGTGCACCTTGTAATAGAAGGCGCCCGGTTCGTCGAGACTGATAACAGCGTTGTAGTAGTTCCAGTGGCGGCGGTCGAGCACCGGTATGCCGGTGACCAGGCTGACGCCGTTGGCACGCATCTCGGTCCGCAAGGGTTCGAGGAAATCGGCGTCGACCTGGTCATAGAAGGCAGGCACCGCGGTTTCCGGCCAGATGACCAGGTCGCTGTCGAGGTGCTCGCGCGTCAGGGCCAGGTAGCGATCGAGCGTCGTACGCTGCTCCTCGGGCTGCCATTTGAGGTCCTGCGGAATGTTGCCCTGCACCAGGGTTACGGTCAGCCCGTCACCCGCGGCCTGCGTCCAGCGGTGCAGGTTCAGCTGCCAGCCCGCCAGCCAGACAAGCGGTAACAACCCCACCGCGATAAGGCGCACCGCTCCCCGCGCGTCAACCAGCAGATACAGCAAGCCGGCGCTGAACGCCGTGACCAGACCCACGCCGTATACGCCGAACAGCGGCGCAAAGCCCGCCAGCGGCGAATCGATCTGGCTGTAGCCCAGGTTAAGCCAGGGAAAGCCGGTAAACAGCCACGAACGCAGCCATTCGGACAGCGCCCAGGCCGCCGGGAAGGCGGCCAGCATGAACAGCGCCCGGGAAGCGCGGGCGGTTTTGCTGAGCAGCCAGCCCATGGCCGCGGGGAATACCGCGAGATAGGCCACCAGCAGCAGCATGGTGGCGATTGCCAGCGCCAGGCCGGCATTGCCGTACTGGTGAATACTGATGTGCACCCAGGAAACGCCCACCCCGAACTCGCCCAGCCCGAACAGCCAGCCGAGCCACAGCGCCTGGCGCGGCGACGCGCGGTACAGCAGCCCGGCCAGTACCGCCAGTGCCAGTACCGGCACCGGATACCAGCCGAACGGCGCAAAACCAAGGGGCACGACGGCCCCGCACAGGAACGCCGCCAGCCACTGCCAGACTGTGGGCGTCGTCAGGCGCATGCGCTCAGGCGTCGACTTGGCTGTTGGCGGGGTTTGCGCCGGGCAGCAGCGTGACCTTCATCAGGTGCAGGCGGCGATTGTCCGCGCGGATGATCTGGAAGCTCATATTCTCCAGCAATACCGTTTCGCCGCGCTTGGGCAGGTGCCCGAGCTTCGCGGTGACGAGACCACCGATGGTATCGAACTCCTCGTCGCTGAAACCGGTGTCGAAGTACTCGTTGAAGTCCTCGATCGGGGTCAGCGCCTTGACGGCGTAGTTGGTGTCGCTGAACTTGCGGATAAAGGTCTCTTCGTCGATGTCGTGCTCGTCCTCGATTTCACCGACGATCTGCTCCAGCACGTCTTCGATGGTCACCATGCCGGCGACCCCGCCGTACTCGTCGACCACCACCGCGATGTGATTGCGACTGGCGCGGAATTCTTTCAGCAGCACGTTAAGGCGCTTGCTTTCCGGTACGAACACCGCGGGACGCAGCAGTTCGCGGATGGAAAAGGTCTGGCCGTCGCTTTTCGACGAATAGCGCAACAGATCCTTCGCCAGCAGCACGCCCACCACCTCATCGCGGCTCTCGCCCACTACCGGAAAACGTGAATGACCGGATTCGATGGCGGTCACGATCAACTGCTCGGGACTGGCGTCGCGACTGACCACCACCATTTGCGAGCGCGGTATCATGATATCGCGCACCTGCATGTCGGCGACCTGCAGCACGCCTTCGATCATCGACTGGGCGTCGGCATCGAACAGTCCGCGGCTTTGCGCTTCGCGCAGCACGTGCACCAGTTGTTCACGGTCGCGCGGCTCTCCCAGCAGGGCGTGACTGAGTCTATCGATCCAGGATCGCTGCGTGGATCCGTTGTCTGTTCGGTCTTCTTTCATTGCCTTTCCGTTAGACAGCCATGTCGTTGAGTACGTAGGGATCGGGGATACCGAACGTATTGAGTAGGTGTTTTTCCAGTGCTTCCATCTCACTCGCCTGTTTGTCGTCGAGGTGATTGAAGCCGCGCAGGTGCAGCACGCCATGTACCACCATGTGCGCCCAGTGATGGTCGAGCGGTTTGTGCTGTTCGGCGGCTTCCCGTGCCACCACCGCGGCGCAGATAACCAGGTCGCCGAGGTGGTTCACCTCGACCCCGGGCGGCGCCTCGAAAGGAAACGACAGCACGTTGGTGGGCTTGTCCTTGCCACGGTAGCGCGCGTTCAATGTCCGGCTTTCGCGTTCGTCGACGATACGGATGACCAGCTCCACGGGGCCGGGCAGGTCTCCCAGCGCGGCCAGCGCCCACGCATGCAGCGCGTCGTTTTCGGGCACGTCGCTGATTTCGCTGGCGTGCTGCACCTCGAGATCGAGGCGTGGTTCGGTTTCAGCTGTCATGTTGCTGTTTCTCGTGCCGCTCGTAAGCATGCAGGATCTTCTTCACCAGCGGGTGACGTACCACGTCGCGCGCGTCGAACCAGGTAAAGCCGATGCCGTCGACGTCCTCCAGCACCTCAACGGCGTGTTTGAGCCCGGACTTGACACCCTTGGGCAGATCGATCTGGGTGACGTCACCGGTAACGACCGCGGTTGAGCCGAAGCCGATACGCGTCAGGAACATTTTCATCTGTTCAACGGTGGTGTTCTGCGCCTCGTCGAGAATCACGAAGGCATCGTTCAGCGTGCGCCCGCGCATGAACGCCAGCGGTGCGATCTCGATAACGCTGCGCTCGATAAACTTGGCGACACGTTCGAAACCGAGCATTTCGTACAGCGCGTCGTAGAGCGGGCGCAGGTAAGGGTCGACCTTCTGCGTCAGGTCGCCCGGCAGAAAACCCAGGCGCTCGCCGGCTTCGACAGCCGGCCGCACCAGCACCAGCCGGCGCACCTGTTCGCGTTCCAGCGCCTGTACCGCGCAGGCCACGGCCAGGTAGGTCTTGCCGGTACCCGCGGGCCCGATACCCAGGTTGATGTCGTGCTCGAGGATGTTACGGATGTAGTCCAGCTGGTGGGCGCCGCGCGCCTTCACCATGCTGCGGCGGGTGTGGATCACCACGTCGAGGTCGTCGTCGTGTTTGTCCCGGATAACGTCCAGCCCGGCCTGCTGCAGGTACAGGTGCACCCGCTCGGGCGTCATGGGTGCCTCGCGGGTGGCAGCGTAAAGGTGCTGCAGCACTTCGCCGGCGAGCTCCGGCGCATCATCCCGGCCGTCGATCTGGAACTGGTTGCCGCGGTTGCTGATTTCCACGTGCAGGCGACGCTCCAGCTGCCGCAGGTGCTCGTCGAACTGACCGCACAGCGATGCCAGCCGCCGGTTGTCAGCGGGCTCCAGGGTAAGCGTAATGGAAGCGGGTTCGGGGTCCAAAATAATGCAGGTAACGCGGGGTCAGCCCCAGTTTGCGGCGCTGGCCGCGACGTCGTTGTCGTCGATGGCGAGGAACTCGCCGCGCAGCGAATTGGGCATGGCCCGGGTGACGCGCACCCGCACGAAGCGGCCGATCAGGTCCGGCCCGCCGCGAAAGTTGACCACGCGGTTGTTCTCGGTACGCCCGGCCATGTCGGCGGCGTCTTTTCTGGACGGCCCTTCGACCAGGATACGCTGTTCGCTGCCGACCATGGCAGCGCTGATCTGTGCGGCCATTTCGTTGATGCGAGCCTGCAGGCGCGCTAGGCGCTGTTTCTTGGTGTCCATCGGCACATCGTCGGGAAACTGGGCGGCCAGTGTACCGGGACGGCGGCTGTAGATAAAACTGAACGACTGGTCGAAACCGATATCCTCGATCAACTGCATGGTGTCGTCGAAGTCCCGGTCGGTTTCGCCGGGAAAACCGACAATGAAATCCGAGGACATGCTGATGTCGGGGCGCAGCTCGCGCAGCCGGCGTATGCGCGACTTGTATTCCAGCGCGGTGTGGTTGCGCTTCATCGCCGCGAGTATGCGGTCGGAACCGCTTTGCACCGGCAGGTGCAGGTGACTGACCAGTTCCGGCACTTCGCCGTAGACATTGATCAGACTGTCGCTCATCTCCAGCGGATGCGAAGTGGTGTAACGGATTCGGCCGATGCCGTCGATAGCGGCGATATAGGTGATCAACAGCGCCAGGTCGGCGCTCGAGCCGTCGGCCATGGCGCCGCGGTAGGCGTTGACGTTCTGGCCCAGCAGGTTGATTTCGCGCACACCCTGCGCCGCGAGGCTGACCGCTTCGGCGATAATGTCGTCGAACGGGCGGCTGACTTCTTCGCCGCGCGTGTAAGGCACGACGCAGAAGGTGCAGTATTTGCTGCAGCCTTCCATCACCGACAGGAACGCGGTAGGACCTTCCGCGCGCGGCTCGGGCAGGCTGTCGAATTTCTCGATTTCCGGGAAGGACACGTCGATCACCGAGCGGTGCTGGCCGCGGGCCTGCTCGATCATTGCCGGCAGCCGGTGCAGGGTCTGCGGCCCGAACACCAGGTCCACAAACGGCGCACGCTCGCGCAAGGCCTCGCCTTCCTGGCTGGCGACACAACCGCCGACACCGATAA
>JASFNS010000147.1:0-5654 GCA_050116915.1 Thiogranum sp.
CGCCTATCACCACGAGATCCTTGTTTTTATTCATATTCTGTTCCCGATGTGCACGACTCTTTGAGCCCACCAGGGCAAATATGTTCCCCCGGGCGCCGTCGCACCAGCCGCGCGCGGCACACCCCCCGGTACAGCAGGGGGTTTAGTGAGCGGGAGGCCGGGCTGATTCAAGAGATCAGCGTCGCTGCAATACGGTCCCCGACGCGAGCACGCCAGCGTCAACGGACCCCGGTTCCCGCACCGAAGCCGGCCGGACAGCGGCTAAGTTCCCTTGAGTTAACGCCGCTAGCCTTTTATGATCAATTTGTCATTATGCACGGCTTAATCAACAAATTGGCGACAATCTGGCTGGTGCTGGCCCTGGTGGTCGCGCCGTTGCAGGCGCTCGCCTCGACGCCCGTGTCCGGCGACCATGCTTTTTGCGCAATGCATGGTGATCAACAGGATTCCGCCGGTATGCAAATGCAGCACCGGCACCAGCAGAACGCCGGCGATCAGGATGCGCCTCACTGCCCACAGTGTGGCGGGCATAACTGTGACAACGGGAAATGCCCCGGCCTCGACTGTTGCCCGGCACATGCGCAGCTCGGCATGGTCAGCGCCGTGCCCGGGTTGGGCCTCCAGCCGGTTATGGCAACCTACCCCGATTTCGACCAGAAGCGCGAGTCCCTGCCACCCTCTCCCCTGTACCGACCACCGGTCTGACCCTCTCCGACGGGCACGCCGTGTCCGCACACCTGTACTCGACCGGCAGACGCTGTCCTGCCCGGTTGTGGTTTGACCTACCTGGAGTGGAGACTGGTCATGAATATTTTGTCTGCCCGCGGATTGCGCGGTGCCTGTCTGGTAACCCTGGTGCTGCCGGCAGCGTTGTCGCATGCCGCTGATATGCCCGCTGAACTGACACTCGCGGCATCCGAACAACTTGCGTTGTCCGCCGATCCGGCGGTAACCGCGCGTGAGGCACGCGCGCTTGCCCTGCAGGACCAGGCGGTCGCCGACGGACAGCTGCCCGATCCGAAGTTGCTGGTCGGCGTCTGGAACGTACCGCTGGACGACTTCAGCATGAAAAAGGAGCCGTCCTCGCAGTTCCGTACCGGCATCCGTCAGGCGTTTCCCCGTGGTGACAGCCTGCGCTACCGGCGCGGGCGCACCGAGTGGCTGAGCAAGGCTGAAACCGCGGCCACCCGCAAGGTGCGCGCCGAGATTCGCCGCGACGTACGCGAGACCTTCCTCGAGCTGTATTATCAGGAACAGGCGGCGCGCATCATCGAGCGCAGTCGAAAGCTGTTTCAACAACTCGTGGAAATCACCCGCGCGCACTATGCGTCCGGCCGCGTGAGCCAGCAGGATGTCCTCCAGGCGCAGCTGGAGCTCTCACGCCTGGATGACCGGGCCACGCGTATCAGCCAGGCCGGTGACGTGCAGCGCGCGGCCCTGTCGCGCTGGGTGGGCGAAGCGGCCTGGCAACCCGTCGACCCGCAGTTTCCACCGCTCCACGCGCTGCCAACGCGGGCCGAACTGGAGGCGGCACTGCCCGAACACCCCGCCATCCGGGCGGCGAGCGCCACGGTCGAGGCCAATCAGCAGAGCGTCAAGGAAGCGCGTGAACAGTACAAACCGGGCTTCGATGTCGGTGTTGAATATCGCAAGCGTTTCGGCAACAACGCCGATGGCAGTGACCGGCCAGACCAGATGGCCGCCATGGTCACACTGGACCTGCCGCTGTTTACCGAGAAGCGTCAGGACAAACACCTGGCCGCCAGCCAGCAACAGGCCGAAGCCGCCATACAGACACGCGAACAGACGCTGCGCGACATGCAACGCACCCTGGCCACCGAGTATGCGCGCTGGCTGCGCTTCGGCGAGCAGCAAAAGCTGTATCACGATCGCCTGTTGCGCGAAGCGGGCGATAACGCGGAGGCGGCGGTAAACGCCTATCAAAGCGGTCTCAACGAATTCACCACGCTGATGCGGGCTCGCATCACCGAACTGGACGTCCGTCTCCAGGACATCCGCATCCGCGTGGACCGTGCCAGGACGCAGGCCCGCCTGCTGTACCTGATACCCGCAATCGACACTGCCGGGGCGCGACATGAAGGAGCAGCGCAATGAACAACCGTACCGCAAAACTGCTCGCGCTGGTGCTCGGCGCCACCGCGTTGACTCCGTACAGTCTCGCCGGCGCCGCCGAAGACAAGCGCGAAATACTCTACTGGGTTGCACCCATGGACCCCAATTATCGCCGCGACCAGCCCGGCAAATCGCCCATGGGTATGGACCTGGTGCCGG
Organism: Thiogranum sp.; assembly: GCA_050116915.1. Lineage (GTDB taxonomy): Bacteria > Pseudomonadota > Gammaproteobacteria > DSM-19610 > DSM-19610 > Thiogranum. The sequence continues at coordinate 2,293 of JASFNS010000147.1, forward strand.
TCTATGCCGACGCCGCCAACAGGGATGCCGGCACCGTCAGCATCGACCCCGCGGTGGTGGAGAATCTCGGCGTGCGTACCGCGAAGGTCGAGCGCGGCCCCCTGTGGCGGCGCATCGATACGGTCGGTTACGTGGCTTTCGACGAACGCAGGATCAGCCACATTCACCTGCGCACCGATGGCTGGATAGAAACGCTTTCGGTCAAATCCAACGGCGAACGGGTGAAACAGGGAGACCTGCTGTTTGAACTCTACTCCCCCGACCTGGTAAACGCTCAGGAGGAGTATGTACAGGCATTGCGCGGCAACAACGACTACCTGCGGCAGGCATCGCGCGAACGCCTCGAAGCCCTCGGCGTAAGCACCGGACAAATCCGGCAGATCGAGAAAAACCGGCGCGCCTCGCAGCGCGTGAAAGTCTATGCCTCCCAGGACGGCATCGTCGACAGCCTCAACGTCCGCGAAGGCATGTATGTCAAGCCGGCCACCGAGGTCATGGCGCTCGCCGACCTGTCCAGTGTCTGGCTGCTGGTGGACATCTTCGAACGCCAGTCGGACTGGGTCGCACCGGGCCAGCCCGCGGAAGTGCGCCTGGGTTACCTGCCGGGGCGTGTCTGGGAAGGCGAGGTGGAATTCGTTTACCCGACCATAGACCCCAAGACGCGCACGCTGCAGGCCCGGCTGCGCTTCGACAACCCTGACGAGGCGCTGAAACCGAATATGTACGCGACGGTAAACATCTACGCGGGGCCGAAGCCCGATGTCTTGAGCATCCCGCGCGAGGCATTGATCAAGACCGGCAGCGAGCAGCGCGTCATCGTCGCGTTGGGCGATGGTAAATTCAAACCCCGCAAGGTCACCAGCGGCATGGAAAGCGGCGACTTTGTCGAGATCACCGGCGGCCTCAACGAAGGCGACCGGGTGGTGACTTCCGCGCAGTTTCTTATCGACTCCGAGGCCAGTCTGAAAGCCAGCTTTACGCGCATGGAAGATGCGGGCGAGACATCCCCCGCCGATCAACCCGCGGCGGACAAGCGATGATCGTCAACATCATTCACTGGTCGATACGCAACCGTTTCCTGGTTCTGCTGCTGACGGGGATCCTGGTTGGTTGGGGTATGTACGCGGTGCGAAACACACCACTGGATGCAATTCCCGATTTGTCCGATGTCCAGGTCATCATAAAGACCAGCTATCCCGGGCAGGCGCCACAGGTGGTTGAAGACCAGGTGACCTACCCACTGACCACAACCATGCTCTCGGTACCCAAGGCCACCACGGTGCGCGGCTATTCCTTTTTCGGCGACTCCTACGTGTATGTGCTGTTTGAAGACGGCACCGATCTGTATTGGGCGCGTTCGCGAGTACTCGAATACCTGAGCCAGGTGCGCAACCGCCTGCCGGCGAGCGCTATGCCGGCGTTGGGCCCGGACGCGACCGGCGTCGGCTGGGTGTATGAATATGCACTGGTGGACCACAGCGGCAAGCACGACCTGTCACAGCTGCGCAGCATCCAGGACTGGTTTCTGAAATTCGAGTTGCAAACCGTGCCGGGAGTTTCCGAAGTCGCCACCGTCGGCGGTATGGTCAAGCAGTATCAGGTAGTGGTCGATCCCGACCGGCTGCGCTCCTACGGCATTCCGCTGGCGCGCGTGCGCGAGGCCATCCAGCGCGGCAACCAGGAGGTCGGTGGCTCGGTCATCGAAATGGCCGAGGCCGAGTATATGGTGCGCGCGACGGGCTATATCAAGGGGGTCGAGCAACTGCGCGAGATACCGTTGGGCATCAACGCCCACGGCACCCCCATCCTGCTGGAGGATATCGCCGACGTCCGCCTCGGTCCGCAGATGCGGCGCGGGCTTGCCGAGCTCGACGGCGAAGGCGAAGTCGTCGGCGGCGTGGTCATCATGCGCTGGGGCGAAAATGCCCTGACAACCATTCACGGTGTCAAGGCAAAACTCAGGGCGCTGGAACGCAGCCTGCCCGAGGGTGTCGAGATCGTGCCCACCTACGACCGCTCGGGGCTCATCGAGCGTGCCATCGGCACGCTCAAGGAGAAGCTGGTCGAGGAGTTCATTGTCGTGACCCTGGTCTGCGCGGTGTTTCTGTTTCACTTGCGCTCGGCACTGGTCGTCATTCTCAGTTTGCCGGTGGGCATCCTGGTGGCATTTGTCATCATGCACATCCAGGGCATCAACGCGAACATCATGTCGCTGGGCGGTATCGCCATTGCCATCGGCGCCATGGTCGATGCCGCCATCGTCATGATAGAAAACGTGCACAAGCACATGGAAGACGAGCGGTTCAGCAACACCAGCCGCTGGGAGCTGATCGCCCACGCCGCCTCCGAGGTGGGACCGGCACTGTTCTTCTCGCTATTGATTATCACGCTCAGCTTTTTGCCGGTGTTTACCCTGCAGGCGCAGGAGGGACGGCTGTTTTCGCCGCTGGCGTTCACCAAGACCTACGCCATGGCCGGCGCGGCCGGGTTGTCGATAACGCTGGTACCGGTTCTGATGGGCTATTTCATCCGTGGCAGAATCCTGCCCGAAGCGAAAAACCCGGTAAACCGACTGCTGATTGCGGCCTACAAGCCGGTGATCAACTGGGTCCTGAGATCACCGAAGACCGTGTTGCTGGTCTCGGCGCTGGCTGCTACTTCCATGGTCTGGCCCCTGGCCGGCTGGTGGCCGTTGACGGGCAGCATCGGCTCGGAGTTCATGCCCGATCTGGATGAAGGCGATCTGCTGTACATGCCCAGCACCTTTCCCGCGGTATCGATCGGCAAGGGGCAGCAGATACTGCAGCAAACCGACAGACTGATTAAAACCGTACCCGAGGTGAAGCGCGTGTTCGGCAAACTGGGGCGGGCCGAAACGGCCACCGACCCGGCACCCCTGACCATGATCGAAACCACCATTCAGCTCAAGCCCAGAGACCAGTGGCGTGCCGGTATGACGCTGGACAAGTTGCGTCGCGAACTCGATGCGCTGGTGCAGATCCCGGGCATGAGCAACGCCTGGGTGATGCCGATCAAGAACCGCATCGACATGCTGGCCACCGGCATCAAGACGCCGGTGGGCATCAAAGTCGCGGGACCCGACCTGGCTGTGATCGAGAAGATCGGCAAGAACATCGAGCGGGCATTGACGCCTGTGCCGGGCACCGTGTCGGTCTTTTCCGAACGCGTGGTGGGCGGCCGCTATGTGACGATCGATATCGATCGTGCCGCCGCCTCGCGTTACGGATTGAACATTGCCGATATTCAGGAAATCGTCGCCATGGCGGTCGGCGGTACAAACGTCACCGAAAGCGTCGAGAATCTCGAGCGCTACCCGGTGAATATGCGCTATCCCCGCGACC
>JASFNS010000148.1:0-5651 GCA_050116915.1 Thiogranum sp.
GCCTTCGGACACGTGCCCGTAGCCGACACCCAGGGTGACAATCACCAGCGAGAACTCACTGATCTGCGCCAGATTCAGGGCGGAGACAACACCCGCGTGCAAGCTGTTGCCCAGCAGGACTACCGCCGGCACTACGGCGATGAAACGGCTCGCGAGCACGAACAGGCCGATCAGCCCGGCCTGCCCCAGCAGGTCCAGGGTCGGCACCGGCACTTTCATGCCAAGCGCGACGAAGAACAGGGTCACGAAGAAGTCGCGCACGCCGATCACCTTGGAGATGACGTCCGAGCCGTAAGGGAACGAGGAGATGCTCAGTCCCGCAATCAGGGCACCCATCTCGCGGGACAGGCCCAGGGTCTGGGCGAAGCCGCTGAGGGCGAAGCACCAGGCTACCGCCGAGATCAGCACCAGTTCGGGCCAATGGGCCGCGGCCTCCAGCAAACGCGCGAGGATGTAACGGCTGACCGCGAACGCCGCCACCACCAGCAAGACCCCGCCGCCGACCGACTGGGCAATCTTCAGAACCCCGGGATCGGCGAGATTCGGTTGCACCGCCATGAACAGGATGGCCCAGATGTCCTGCACCACCAGCACGCCCAGGGTCAGCCGCCCTGGCAGCAGTTTCAACTCGAACTTGTCGTGCAGCAGCTTGACCACGATCAGCGTCGAGCTGAGCGAGGTAACCACCGCGAGGTACAGCAGGTCGAAGCGACCGTCGCCCCAGGCATAGCCCAGCCAGGCGAAAAAGCCCAGACCCAGGAGCACGTTGATGACGAACTGGGCAACGCCCAGGCCCAGCATGGAGCGGCCGAGCCGGCGTAGTTCACGCAGATCGATCTCCAGGCCGATAATAAACAGGAGCAGGATGAGGCCGATCTCCGCGATCAGCTCGACGCTCGCCTCGCTGCTGACCAGGCCCAGTCCAAGATTGGGTCCCAGCAGCATCCCGCCGGCAATGTAGCCGAGCAGCAGGGGCTGGCGGATGCGGCGCGCCAGGTGGGCCAGTAGCGCGGCGAAGATGATACCCAGCGCGACATCATGCAGCAGGGTCAGGTCATGGGGCATGTCAGCGAGGCTCCCCAGATAATGCCTGTCAACGGACCGGGTACAATATCGGACGCGGCTGTACAGCGACTCAGCGGTTCAACGAACTGCGCGCTGCGAGCTAACACGAGCAAAAAGTGTAGATAGACTAAACGCCATTTGAGCCATAGTCCACTGGTCTTTCACGACTATTAGGTAGGAGTTTGTCCGGCCGCCATCGCCGAAACCTGTCGGGCACATAAACCCATCCTACACTTTGGCATGTCGCCATTTGTTCGCCAAGACAATGCAACTTGGACGCAACCGCATCCTTCGCATGGGGATGTGTGATATGTCCACTACCCCGAAGACCGAGGCCGGCCACGCGGCCCGCTTTTCCATGAACAATTCTAAGCTTTGGCGATCAATTCATCCCGACTTAGGGTCAGCTGGTACCTCTCCCGTGCGACAGTTACTATCTTATCCGCGAACTGCGGGTGATCCTGGAGAATGCGGACAAAGTCTGCCCGCTTCATTACGAAAAGGTCGCAGAGCGTTCTCGCCCTGATCGTCGCGGTCCGTGGTATCGACATAAGCAACCCGATCTCACCAAAGAAGTCGCCATCGTTCAGGATGCCGACAACTCTGTCCTGGTTTTCAATGACTTCAACTTCCCCACGGCATATCAGATACATTTCTTCGGCGGAATCCCCTTGCCTGATAATGATGTCTCCAGCCGCTGCGGTGGCTGAATGTAGCACCATGATGGCCGAATTCAACAGCAGTGGGTCCGCGTTTTCGAACAGTGGCAATCGCTCCAGTACATCCGTTGTAATTATCTCGAACCAACGGCGGCCATCGCGCTCGATCAGATCATTCGCTGCCTTTGGACCCCAGGTACCGCGAGTGTAGTTGGGGAAGTCGGGCGCAGGGGTCGTTTTCCAGTGCTCGAGTACAGGGGCCGCAATCTTCCAGGCTGATTCGATCAGGTCGCTGCGTGAAAACAGGGTGGCGTCGCCGTGCGTACAGGAGTGAATCATGACTTCATACCCCGTGTACCGTGACGCCTTGAAGATATCTCCATAACTGAAACGCATGTCAACAGTCTGCAGCTGCAGCGCAGGTCCAGGAATCTTTGCGCGGAATAGCAGTTCGATACCCTGGTAGGGTTGAATATGGAAGATCAGTCTGTTTGCTGCCGAATCATCAGCCTGCGAGTCAGGAAACAGGGCCTGCGGGGCCTTTTTAAACTGTACGACGATTTCGGTATTGCGTTTGCAGAGAGCCTTTCCCGAGCGCAAAAAGACGGGAACCCCCGCCCAGCGCCAGTTGTCGATCGAGAGTCTGGCGGCCGCGAATGTCTCGGTTTTAGACGTTGGACTGACACCCTTCTCATCGCGGTAACCGGGCTTGTCTGCCGAGGCGCCGTACTGCCCGCGGACCACGTGTTCCGCAACTTCATCAAGCGAATAGACGCGGATCGAATTCAACAGCTTGGCCTTTTCATCGCGAATCGCGTCCGGATCCATAGATCGTGGCGGTTCCATACACAAATAGGCAAGCATCTGGAACATATGATTCTGCATCATGTCCCTTACCACGCCAGCCGCGTCATAGTAATCGCCACGCCCCTCAACATCACTCGATTCGCAGACACTGAACTGGATATTGTCAATATAGTTGCTGTTCCAGAGTGGCTCAAACATACCGTTGGAAAAGCGGAAGGCCAGTAAATTCTGCACCGTTTCTTTTCCCAGATAATGATCGACACGATAAATCTGGCTTTCATCCCAATGCGCATGAATCTGCCTATTGAGTGCTTGTGCGGAGGCCAGATCCGTACCGAATGGCTTTTCCACGACAATCCGCTTCCAGCCGCCATCCGTCTGGAAACCGGCATGGTACAGGTTGTCGCATATGGTGCCGAACAGGTCGGGCGCCGTGGCGAGATAAAATATAAGATTGCCGTTGGTACGATACTCGGCATCGAGCTGAGCAACGGTCTTTCTAAGTCTTATAAAATGCTCCAAATCGTGGATATCCCCAGGGAGATAGTGCAGGCGGCTTGCGAGTCCGTCCCAGGCGCCCTGGTCGAAATACGGACGCGTGTGGAATCGCCCGATACCTTCTTCTTTGCTGCTCATGCGCGCCCGAAACTCGCCGTTCGTCAAAGGGCGTCTGGACGTACCAAGCACGGCGAAATGCTCCGATAACAGACCATCGCAGGCAAGGTTGTATAGAGCGGGGACCAGAAGTCGCCTGGTCAGGTCGCCCGACGCACCGAAGACAAGCATCAGACAGCGCTGGGTCGGCAGGCTTGCATCCGGTGATTCGACCCGCATTGACCCGAATACGCGTTCACTGTGAACCATGTTTGTGCGCCCACTCATGCATCGTTACACGACATGTCCGACGAAAGTATCCCCTGGCTGTCGCCGCTCTGTTCACACCATCGTGGCACCGCCAGGGCGTTCCCGGGACCGTAATTATAGTGTGCCACCGCGCCTCCGTGGGCACTCGAAAGCTGTTTGATTCAGGTCAAAGTATTCGCCGATAATCTATAGCAAGGTTCAAGCATGATAGACGAACGGCGTTCTCCTGAGCACCAGAGAATTCGCGAGAACACAGGGGATGTGCCCCCCTGGTGGCGATGGGGTCCTTATGTGAGTGAACGCTCATGGGGAACAGTTCGGGAAGATTATAGCCTGGATGGTAACGCATGGGACTTTCTGACTCACGAAATGGCGTGTAAGAAGGCCTACCGCTGGGGAGAAGATGGTCTAGCCGGCATTTGTGACCGATATCAGTTGCTGGCCTTCGCTCCGGCGTTCTGGAACGGCCACGACCCTATCCTGAAGGAACGCGCTTTCGGCCTCACGCCCCATGAAGGCAATCATGGCGAGGATGTAAAGGAGTATTACTTCTATCTTGATAACACGCCGACCCATAGTTACATGAAGTACCTGTACAAATATCCACAGCGCGAGTTTCCCTATCGTGAGCTGCGGGAGGAAAACAGGGCACGTTCCGGCAAAGGCGACGAGTATGAGTTGCTGGATACGGGGGTTTTCGATGAGGATCGCTATTTCGACATTACGGTGGAGTACGCCAAAGCTTCAGCGGAGGATATTTGTATCCGTATTCGTGCCTGTAACAGGGGCCCCGATGCGGCGCCCGTGCATATTCTTCCGCACCTCTGGTACCGTAATACCTGGGCATGGAGTGAACCGGCAGGACCCGAGCCTTGCATTACCATCGGCGAACACGGCACCCGAACATCGCAAGGTCCGCAATACACATCCCTCGTGGCCGACAGTAGTGCTGTTGACCCCTTGAAAGGTTTGTTGTTCCCCTATTCCCTGGACACTCGTTACCTGTATGCGGCCGGGCCATGCACGCCATTGTTTACCAATAACGAGACAAACATGCCTGCGGTGTTCGGCAACAACGCAGTCAGTCGTTCGCCATTCGTCAAGGATGCCTTCCACCGGCATATTATCGATGGTGAACAATGCACGAACCCTGACGCGAGAGGCACCAAGGCGTGCCTCCACTATCGGTTCATGGTTCCCCCGGGTGAAATGGCCGAGGTCCACCTGCGCCTGACTCAGGAACCCCGGTCGACACCCTTCGCGGATATTGACGATGTCATCAGCCAGCGCAAGCGGGAGGCTGATATTTTCTACGCCACCATACATCCCCCCCGGGCTAATGAAGAAGAGAAGCGTGTTCAACGGCAGGCGCTGGCAAGCCTGCTCTGGAGTAAACAGTTTTACCTCTTCGATGTCGCCAAATGGCTTGACGGGGATTTCCCCAATATGCCGCCGCCGGCATCACGGAAGAAGATCCGCAACTACCATTGGCGACACCTGAATTCGATGCGTATTTTATCTGTACCAGATAAATGGGAATATCCGTGGTTCGCCGCCTGGGATCTTGCGTTTATCGCTGTTTCAATGGTGTTGGTTGACCCCGCCTATGCGAAGGAACAGCTGTGGCTGATGCTGTTCGAACAGTTTCAGCACCCAAACGGGCAGATTCCTGCTTACGAATGGGAATTCTCGGAAGTTAACCCACCCGTCCACGCGTGGGCGGTCTGGCGTGTCTACACCATGGAAAAGACTTTCCATGGACAGGCGGATCGCGCGTTTCTGGAACGCTGTTTCCACAAATTGCTCATTAACTTTACCTGGTGGGTCAATAAAGTGGACCAGGAGGGCAACAATATTTTCGAGGGGGGATTCCTGGGGCTGGACAATATTGCCGTGATTGATCGTAGCAAAGAAATGAATGATGGCGAGGTGCTCGAACAGTCTGATGCTACTGGCTGGATGGGTATGTTCTGCCTGAACATGATGCAGATCGCACTGGAACTGGCGCGGGAGAACGATACCTACGAGAGGCTGGCCACGAAGTTCTTCGAACATTATAACTATATCGGTGTGGCGATGAAGCACATGGGCGAAAGGAACCTGCAACTGTGGGATGATAAGGACGGGTTTTTCTATGATCTGCTTCGTCACCCCGATAACAGCTTCGAGACGCTCCGTGTCCGCTCACTGGTTGGACTGATACCACTTTATGCGACCGATTGCCTGGATGAAGAAATGGTCTCGCCCTATCCGTCT
>JASFNS010000149.1:0-5627 GCA_050116915.1 Thiogranum sp.
CTTGACTGACAACCGGGAGGCAAGAATCTGCTTGGGCACCTTCAGTTCGAACTCGTCACGGCCGTCGGGGGCCTGGGCGAGAATATAGCCCGCGACCCGGCAGGTGGCGCTGTGCAGGCTGAGATCATCGATTTCGCGCAGCAGGCCGCGCAGGCGCTGGCTCATGTCGCCGAGCAGCAGGAAGCAGGTGTCGACCGACCCGCGCAGCATGGCGGCAAAGTCGTGCGCGTCGACGCTGATCAGCTCGGCGGCCGCCAGCGCCTGGGCACCGACCGGGTAGTGGGGCCGGTCGAGAAACATCAGCGCCTCGGCAAAGGTGCTCCCCGGGGTGACCACCTCGATGACTTTTTCGTTGCCCGCGGGCGACAGCCGGTACAGCTTGATCTGCCCCCGGAGCAACAGGTAGAAGCGGTCGGCGGGGTCGCCCTGCTCGAACAGCGACTCGCCCTCGGCGAGTTGCACGCGGCGCGCGCCTTTCGCCACGCGCTGCAGCTGATCCTCGCCAAGGTGCGAAAACAGCAGGCCTTTTTTCAGGTCTTCGATCATAGGTGTGCATCCTCGGCACCCGCTTGATGAATGTCAAGGTGGGCGGGCGATTCCGTGTGTCAAATAGTCTCAGGCCCAACCAGCAGAGGACCCTATCATGGCACAAACGTTTACCAAGGCGATGGCCCGCAACATCTTCTACGGTGGCAGCCTGTTCTTCATCCTGGTGTTTCTCGGACTGACCTTTGACACAACGTCGGCGATCCCGAAACGCGACAATCGGGCCAATCTCACCGAGACCGTCGCCCTGGGCAAGAAACTCTGGGAAAAGAACGACTGTATCGGTTGCCACACCCTGCTCGGGGAGGGCGCGTATTTCGCCCCCGAACTCGGCAACGCCTATACACGGCTGGGTGGCAAGGAAGGCATCATCGCCTTCATCAAGAGCCGGCCCAAGGACGGCATACCGGGGCGGCGCAGCATGCCCCAGTTCAATTTCACCGACGAGCAGCTCGACGCCATCGCCGAGTTCCTGAAGTACAGCTCGGAAATCAACGCTGGCGGCTGGCCGCCGAACATCCAGGGTTAATTCGAGGGAGAACTCGCCATGCAATACAAATCGCAAGCAGTTGCCAAGCCCTATTTCATCGCCGCCATCGGCCTGTTCGTCGGACAGATCCTGTTCGGACTGGTACTGGGGCTGCAGTATGTCTGGGGAGACTTCCTGTTTCCCGAGATTCCGTTTAACGTTGCGCGCATGGTGCACACCAACCTGCTCATCGTGTGGTTGCTGTTCGGTTTCATGGGCGCCGCCTACTACCTGGTGCCTGAGGAATCGGAACGCGAGCTGCAGAGTCCCGGCCTGGCGATCCTGATGTTCTGGATATTTCTGATTGCCGGGGCACTGACCATTCTCGGCTACCTGCTGGTGCCCTACTCCAGCCTCGCGGACCTCACGGGCAACGAACTGCTGCCTACCATGGGCCGCGAATTCCTCGAACAGCCGACCATCACCAAGATCGGCATCGTGGTGGTAGCCCTGGCATTCCTCTACAACATCGGCATGACTATACTCAAGGGCCGCAAGACCGCGGTAAGCCTCGTCATGCTGATCGGTCTCGCGGGTCTCGCCGTACTGTTCCTGTTTTCCTTCTACAACCCGGACAACCTGGTCAAGGACAAGTTCTACTGGTGGTGGGTGGTACACCTGTGGGTCGAAGGCGTGTGGGAACTGATCCTCGGTTCGATCCTGGCCTTCGTGCTGATCAAGACCACCGGTGTCGACCGCGAAGTCATCGAAAAATGGCTGTACGTGATTATCGCCATGACGTTGATCACCGGTATCATCGGTACCGGCCACCACTACTACTGGATCGGCACACCGGACTACTGGCAGTGGTGGGGCTCGGTGTTTTCCGCACTGGAACCGATTCCGTTCTTCATGATGACAGTGTTCGCCTTCAACATGGTCAACCGCCGGCGTCGCAACCACCCCAACAAGGCGGCCATGCTGTGGGCGCTGGGTACAGCGGTCATGGCGTTCCTCGGCGCCGGGGTGTGGGGCTTCCTGCACACCCTGTCGCCGGTGAACTTCTATACCCACGGTTCGCAGATCACCGCAGCGCACGGTCACATGGCTTTCTATGGCGCCTACGTGATGATTGTACTGACCATCATATCCTACGCCATGCCCATGCTGCGTGGCCGGGAGGCGGCCAACAGCAACCGCTCGCAGGTGCTGGAAATGTGGTCATTCTGGCTGATGACAGTCTCCATCGTGTTCATTACCCTGTTCCTGACCGGCGCCGGTATCCTGCAGGTTTATCTGCAGCGCTTCAGCGAAAACCCGCAGCCTTTCATGGTGGTTCAGGACAAGGTGGCATTGTTCTACTGGGCACGTGAACTCGCCGGCGTGGTGTTCCTGGTCGGCCTGGTGGTCTATATAGCCAGCTTCTTCGTCGGCAGCCGTGACGCCGAAGCCGTCACGGCTTCGGCCGAGTGAACGGCGCCTGTCCCGCTTCCGCTCCGGGAGTGGGCCAGACGCAGAGCGTAGGTTGGGCTGAGCGAAGCGAAGCCCAACACAGACCGGGAGCGGGTAACGCTGGGCTTCGTTTGGCTTCAGGCCGGCTTGGCTGAAGTAACACACAGTGCACAGCGCGTAGGTTGGGCTGAGGAACGAAACCCAACAGACCGGGGGCGGCTGATGTTGGGCTTCGCTCCGCTCAGCCCAACCTACCATACGATTCACAGAGACGAGCGCAATCGACCATGGACATGCAGACACAGTTGAAATCACCGGGAGAGACGCTGCTGCCGTTCTACCGCCCGCAAGGCAACGAGGTCGCGCTGTTCCAGCACGCCTGGCAGCGCCAGCTGCCGGTGATGATCAAGGGGCCTACCGGCTGCGGCAAAACCCGCTTTGTACAGCACATGGCCGCACGACTCGGCAGGCCCCTGTACACCGTCGCCTGCCACGACGATCTGACGGCCGCCGACCTGGTGGGCCGGCACCTGATCGGTGACAGCGGTACTTTCTGGAGCGACGGACCGCTGACCCGCGCAGTCCGCGACGGCGCCATCTGTTACCTCGACGAGGTGGTGGAAGCACGCAAGGACACCACCGTGGTGTTGCACCCGTTAACCGATGACCGCCGCATGCTGCCGCTGGAACGCACGGGCGAAACCCTGCAGGCGCCGCCCGGCTTCATGCTCGTGGTCTCCTACAATCCGGGTTACCAAAACCTGCTGAAGAGCCTGAAACCCTCCACCCGGCAACGTTTCGTGGCCATGAGTTTCGACTTCCCCGGCCCGGCCCTGGAGTGCGATATCCTCTGCGGTGAAACCGGCATCGACCGCACGCTGGCCGAACGCCTGGTGGGCCTGGCCGCTGCACTGCGCGCTCTCAAGGATCACGACCTCGAAGAAGCCGCGTCCACCCGTTTGCTGGTCTATGCGGCCCGCCTGATACAGAACGGCTTCGACCTGCGCGAAGCCTGTATCGCGGCCCTGGTCGAACCGCTCAGCGATGACCCGGAAACCATCGACGCGCTGCGCGAAGTGATCGATGCCAGCCTCGGATGACAACGACACGGACCCGGCCGGCATGATGCTCGCAGTGACCGCGGAGTCCCTGTACCTGGCAAACCTGCTGCTGGCGCCGGGGCTCGCCTTCCTGGCGCTGGCCGTACTCTACGCCAGGCGCCACGCCACCGCCCCACCGCTGGCCGCGGCGCACCTGTCGCAGACCCTGTCGGCAAGCCTGTGGGCCGGCCTGCTGCTGGTGGTCGTCAATCTGCTCATCCTCGCGCTGGGCGGATACCATGCCGCGCACACCTGGATCATTCTCATCCTGTATTTCACGCTGGCGCATTCCACCCTGGTGGTGTGCGGTGCCATCGGCCTGGCACGGGCGCTTGCCGGGCAATGCTGGCGCTATCCGCTGGTGGGTCGGCCGCTGCCCGACGGTTGCCCGCAAGGTATGCAGCCATGAGCGCGACCGGACTGCAACGCCGGCGCCGCTGGTTTCAGGCAGGGTTTTTTGCCCTGTTCGTGCTTGCGCCACCACTTGACCTGTTGCGCCTCGACCTGACACGCGGCCATTTCATATTGCTTGGGCAGGACTGGACGCTGGGCATCGACCCCTTTCTCGCCGGCGAAGCCGCCAGCTGGGAGGCCGTGCTGAACCTCGTGCTGCGCGGCTTCCTGCCGTTGTTCACCGTGGCCGGCCTGCTGTTGTGGGTCGGCTGGCGCTATGGCCGGCTGTACTGCGGCTGGCTGTGCCCGCACTTCTCGGTGGTCGAGACCATCAACCGGCTGATGCGCCGCGCCAGCGGCAAACCCAGCCTGTGGGAACCCAGACCGCTGCCCGAACAACTGCCCGATGGCCGCCGGCTGCAACCCGACCGGCGTTTCTGGGTGCCGACGCTCATCGCGGTGATCGGCTTCGCGTTTCTCTGGGCGCTGGTGCTCCTGACCTATCTGCTGCCGCCTGCCGAGATCTACCCTAACCTGTTCACTGGCGCCTTGACGCGCAACCAGAGTCTGTTCCTCGGCATCGGCACCACGGCCTTCACAATAGAGTTTCTGCTGGCGCGCCACCTGTTCTGCCGCTTTGCCTGTGCCGTCGGCCTGTTCCAGAGTCTGGCGTGGATGGCCAACCGCAACGCCATGGTGGTGGGCTTCGATACGCGTCGCGCACGCGCCTGCAAGAGCTGCAACAATGCCTGCGACAACGCCTGCCCGATGCGCCTCAAACCGCGCACGCTGAAGCGCAAGATGTTTACCTGTACCGAGTGCGGCGAATGCATCTCGGCCTGCACCCAGGTCCAGGGGGGAGAGCGTACGCGCAGCCTGCTCGACTGGGTGGAGGGCAAGTGTGCGCTGCCGGTGGTCGGTGGACAACCTTACAGGGAGGGACACGATTGTTTCCCCGCCGGCACGCGGCTCGGGCAAAGCGATAGCCCGCCGGATCGCGGTCAACCGCAACAGCGGCTGCAAGCCGACGGCTGACAGGCATGGAAGAACAGGTCGGCGCACTCTGGCACAGGCTGATTACCCGCGTCGCGGACAACCGCAACAGCGCCGCCACGGTGCAGCTGAACGACATCGCGCCCGGGCTGGGAGTATTTTTCCGCGCCCTGGGTGGCGATGGGGGGCTGCAGCTGGAGGCGGCGCAGAGCACCGCCTGGCGCCGCCGACGCGGCTGGCTGCAACGGCTTGCCGGCCTCGGCACGCACACCGAGCTGGCCTGGCGCGACGCACGCAGCCTGCGGCTGCCGCAAAGCATCAACGCGTTTGACGACACCCGCCTCAACCGCGATCTGTACTTCTGGCTGGCGGCACTGGCGGCCTGCGAATACAGCCACGACGACGACTGGTTCACTCACAGCCAGGCGCTTACCCGGCGCACACTGCGCCGCTACCCCGGACTGGCGGCGCGCTACCGGCGCCTGTGCCAGGCCCACCTTGCCCGGCGGCCCGACCCGCAACGGCTGCCCGCGAACGAGGCCCGCCGCGAACAGGCCATTCGTTCGGCCCTGCTCGATCCCGGCAGCGTGGCGCTACTGCCTGACGCGCGCCGCCTGCCGCAGCCGGTGGTGCTATGGCTGCATCCGGCGCCACCGGTAATGGCAGCGGCGCAA
>JASFNS010000150.1:0-5622 GCA_050116915.1 Thiogranum sp.
GAGGCGCCGCGGCGAGCTGCCGCGCGCCGGCTCCAGCCGGTTCCAGACCCGTTCGTGAAAGTGGTAAGCGACGGTATTGACCGCCGGTTCGACCAGCGCGATGGCCCCGCCGACCAGTACGCTACCGGTCATCAGGTATCCCACGGTGAAGGCCACCGTGAAGTGCACGACTGCGAAACTCATGGTCTTGCGCATCGACTTGCCCTCCTTTCAGCCGGGTTGTTCACTGGCTTCGGGGACCAGTATCGGGGCTGCAGATGAATAGGTGAAATCGTTTGTTACGATAATGGCGATAGGTTTTCACTATTAATGACCAAAACGCGGACGCCTGCGCCCTGGCGACTCCGCGGTACACCTCGGAAGCGCCACTTTCGACCGGCCTGTGCGCTGGGCGCAGACCTGGAAAAACCGCATTCGATTTCCTATCCTTTGTTGGTCGGCCGCTCGCGGGCTACCAGCACTGTGCCCGAGCAGACGCCGGCATCCGCGAGAGGCGGGACGCCCCTGCCCCAACTACACAACCACCGCGGCAGCGTCGCGGCCAGAGGAGATGCTGAATGGACGCGTGGCTCGATCCCACCCTCCTCTCGCGGGCGCAGTTTGCATTCGTCGCCGCATTCCACATCCTTTGGCCACCGCTGACCATCGGCCTCTCGCTGGCACTGTTCTGGTGGGAGGCCATGTGGCTGCGCACCGGGCAGGCGTACTACTACCGCCAGGCGCGCTTCTGGAGCCGCATCTTTCTGCTCAATTTCGGCGTCGGCGTGGTATCGGGACTTCCCATGGAATTCGCGTTCGGTACGAACTGGGGCCCGTTCTCCATTGCAGCAGGAAACTTCGTCGGCAATATCCTCGGTTTTGAGACGGTGCTGGCTTTCGCCACCGAGGCAGGATTTCTCGGCATTATGATGTTCGGCTGGAACCGCGTGCCCCCGCCGATGCATCTGTTCGCCACGGCCATGGTGGTCCTGGGCGGTGTGTTTTCCGCGTTCTGGATAATGGTGGCAAATGCGTGGATGCAGACCCCCCGCGGGGTAATCATCAGCGACGGAAGATTTGTGGTTACTGACTTCCTGGATGCGATCTTCACCCCTGATCTGGTCCACTCGTTTACCCACATGTTCCTCGCCTGCATCGAGCTGAGCACGGTGGTCATGGCCGGCTTCGGTGCCTGGTACCTGCTCAAACGGCGTCATGTCGAGTTCTTCCTGCCGATGTTCAGATTCGCGGTGCTGGCAACCGCAATTGTCGCCCCGCTGCAGATCCTGGTTGGCGACCTGGCGGGCGTCGCCATGGCCGAGCACCAACCGGCCAAGCTGGCCGCCATCGAGGCACACTGGCACACCAACCCGCCGGGCGAAGGCGCGGCCTGGTCGGTGGTCGCCTGGCCCGATAGCGCGGCCCAGGAGAATCGCTGGTCAGTGGAGATCCCCAATGCTCTCAGCCTGATCGTGACGCATTCCATGACCGGCGAGGTCAAAGGGTTGCGCGACTTCCCGCGCGCGGACCAGCCACCGGTGTGGATCCCCTTTTACGGCTTCCGTGTCATGCTCGCCGCGGGGGTGTCTATCGCAGCACTGGCCATCTGGACGCTCATTGCCTGGCGCCGGGGCCACCTGCGACCGTCGCGGGTCTGCGACCAGCGCTGGCTGATGCGGGCGTGGATCACCGCCATTCCCGCGGTTTACCTGGCACTGGAGGCCGGCTGGTTTGTTCGCGAGGTTGGACGCCAGCCGTGGCTGGTCTATGGGCTTTTACGAACGTCCGAGGGTGCCAGCACGCTCACCACCGGCTCGGTGCTCTGGTCGCTGACGGGGTTTGTCCTTATCTACGCGCTGATAGGTATTACCGCTTTTGTGTTCGCGCGTCGTATCGCCATTGAAGGTCCTGATCTGCAGAGCCCGCTACCGAGGCGGCCGGGGCCCAAACCCGCACCCGGCCCCGCCGGTGGGATCAGTACCCAACACTAGAGGCACACACTGATGGATGCCGGTTCCACACTACCGATGCTCGCGACAATCTGGTTTCTGATTATCGGGCTGTTCCTGATGTTCTATGTCGTGCTGGATGGTTTCGACCTGGGCGTCGGCATCCTGTCGATGTTTGTCAAGGAAGAGGCACGTCGGGGCGTAATGATGAACAGCCTTGGCACAGTCTGGGACGCCAACGAAACGTGGATCGTGATCGTGGGAGGCACGCTGTTCGGCGCTTTCCCGCTGGCGTTCGGGGTTGTCTTCCATGCGCTGTATATTCCCATGGTGCTGATGTTGTTCGGCTTCATCTTTCGGGGTGTGGCCTTCGAGTTTCGCCACCTTGCTCAGCGCGAATCGGTCTGGGAGTGGGCCTTCGGGTTCGGTAGCCTTGTTGCCGCAGGCGCCCAGGGCCTCGCGCTCGGCGGTTTGCTGCAAGGCCCGACTGTCGAGCAGGGGCGCTTTACGGGTGGCACGTTTGACTGGTTGACACCGTTCAGCCTGCTGGCAACGGGCGGTGTGCTCGTCGGTTATACCCTGCTGGGGACCACCTACCTGATGATCCGGATGCACGGTATGTCGGAGGATCGGCTGTATCGCCTGGCCCGGTACCTGGCCGTCGCCATGCTGGCCGTCGCCGCGGCGGTCAGCCTGTGGTGTCCATTGCGCTACGAGTGGATCTTCGATCGCTGGTTCAGTCTGCCGAATGTCTACTACTATGCAACGTTGCCGGCGTTGGCGCTGTTCGCCTTCGCCATGCTGTTTCGCAGCCTGGCACAGCGCAGAACCGTGGCGCCGTTTGTGTGGACGCTGCTGATTTTCGTGGCTTCCTTTGCGGGCCTCGGGGCCACGTTTTTCCCCTACCTGGTTCCCGAAGCCATCACCGTGTTCGAGGCGGCGGCCGCGCCCAACACCCTGGTGTTCATGCTCGCGATTGTCAGCTTCTTTATTCCGATTATGATCTTCTACAACGCCTATCAGTACGCGGTGTTCAGTGGAAAGCTTGAGGAATACCGGGTCGATGGTGACAATCCGGCTCACTGAGCACAGGCGGCGATCCGGCTACTCCTGCGAGACCCAATAGCCGGCCTTCACCAGCTATGAGCCTTGCGCCCCTTCGCTTTCCTGCCATCCGGCATTGTTATCGACCCATTTCAAACTCAACCAGTACCACAATGTAATCGGAACCATCGCAGCAAACCAGCTCCAGTCGTCGACCAGAAACAGGCGCTCGACCCAGACGCGGTCGGGGAAAAACCGGGCCCAGGGGATACAATAGACGGAAAACAGGATGCAGGACCCGATCAGCAACAAAGCCCCTTTTCGCGTTGCGATGCTTGAAAATGCAAGGTAGACCCAAATTGGCACGTCGCCGGTCTTCTTCATCAGTTTATTTCCCCACCCATCTTCAACATCAACCCACGCGGTTCTGAAGATGCATCGTTGACAGGACTGTCATGGCCGAGCGGCTTTCCTGCGCCTGGCCACAGTTGCCGCGCGGCAGACACCAGCCGGGCGGCGCGGTCCCGGAGAGGTTATCACAGCCGCGCCCCCGCAGTGATGTGCCGGGTGCATTTACGCCGGAGCATGGCGCTGCACCCGATTGCGACCGGCCGCCTTGGCCTGGTACAAGGCGTGATCCACCGCTTTCAGCAGCTCCAACGCCCCGCGGCCGTCATCAGGCATGCCTGCCACACCAATGCTGACCGTAATGTGCAAGTCGCTGTGGGAATCGACGACCAGACCCTCAATGGCCGCGCGAATGCGCTCGGCCACTACCAACGCCGCCGCCGCGGCCGTATCGGGCAGGATCGCGATGAATTCCTCACCGCCGTAGCGGGCCACGAAATCGGCGGGGCGCAGTTGCAGGCAGACGTGCCGCGCAGCCTCACGCAGGACCTCGTCGCCTGCATCGTGGCCGTAACGGTCGTTTATGGATTTAAAATGATCGAGATCGAGCATGAGCAGCGACACCGGGTACTGATGACGGCGACTACGTTCCATCTCCAGGTCCAGCCTGCGCGCGTATTCGCGCCGATTGTAGAGCCCCGTGAGCGCGTCGCGCACGGACGCCTCGCGCAGCGCCGCCTGAGTCTCCTGCAAGCGCTCGGCCATGAGATTGAAGCTCTCGGACAGCGGCCGTAACTCGCAAGGCATGGCGGCGGTCAGTCGGTGTCCGAGATTCCCCGAACCGATCTCCGCCGCACCGGCTTCGAGAGCGCCGAGCGGCGCAAATATCGCGCGCGCCAGCACCACGCCGCTGGTGACTGCGATGCCGATACCCCCCGCTAATAACCCGGCGATCAGCCAGCCAACCCGTCGTCTCTCGTTGCCTACCACCATCTTCTGCCGGCGAATTTCCTCGTCGTTGTCCGCGTGCAACTGATCCAGGAGTGCGACGGCACTTTCGAAGTCAGCGTCCATCGCCTCCATCAGCACTGATCCGTTCGCGCTGCCGACGGGTGCGGGCAGGGCGAAAATCTGCACTGCCCGGTCCCTGGCACGATGCCAGCGATCGCGGGCTTTACCCAGTGCTGTACGTTGCGCCAGGGTTAGCGACTGCCTGCCGAGGAGCCCATCGAAGGCGCGCTCCACTGCCAAGGCGATCGGGTCGAAACCCTGGCGTTCTGCCTCGGTGCCGTGAATCAGGTAATCGTTGGCCGGCATCATCGCCTGATACAGCATGCGTTCCAGGTCGTTCGTAAGCCGCAGTTCTTCCAGCGGATCACCGATGATCTCATTCACCGCGTCGCTCACCCGCACAAGGGACACCAGCCCCCCGGCCGCGAGCAGCGCGAGCGCGAGCACCATCGCGCCCATGCTCGCAATGAACACGAGTCTTATGGACGGTCGGGTGGGTGGTGCACGTCGGGTCATGGGCGCCGCCTGGTGGACAGAGACAGCCGGGGAATACGTTCCAACCCCATGGGCAGGGTGCCGTTCATCGGCAGTCACCAATTATGTCGGCGGGTCTCATCCGCCCTTAAGTTTATCCCGGGTGGCTCAACCGGAAGTCGAGGACGTTTCGTTCGCCACCAGGTGACAGGGTACAAGTTCCGCAAGTCCGACGAGTTCCACGTTTTCGTCCATGCCATAGGCCCCTGGACCATCCTCCCGGGTGTGCCGGCAATTGGAGCAGAGGGAACCGCGACTGCATTGTTTCCGGTTGCCCGCGTGACGCGTGCTTCGAGCCGGGGAGGCATCGCACTCCGGGACAGGCAGGCGCCGCTGACCGGGCGCGCCCTATCCCGACGCCAGCCTGTGGGCCCGGCGCGTCGTTTCCGGCAGACGATAACGCGGTGTGCAGCGCAGGACGTAGTCAATGGCGGTTGCAAGACTGGTGCGGTGGCCGATGGATACGTACACCGGGCTGACGTTGTCACGGGTGCGAAGCACGGCACCGATGGTCTCGCCCTTGTCCATCAGTGGTACCCAGCTGCCCTTCTGCGGCGGTAACGCGCCATGTTCTCCAACCAGCCTCGACTTGGCCACGCCGATGGTCGGGATGTCGGTCAGTACGCCCAGGTGGCAGGCCAGGCCGAAACGGCGGGGATGGGCCAGCCCCTGGCCGTCACAAAGAATCAGATCGGGCCGGGACGCCAGCGTGCCCAGGGCCTCCAGCACCGCCGGCACTTCGCGAAAGGACAGGTAG
>JASFNS010000151.1:0-5613 GCA_050116915.1 Thiogranum sp.
CCGGGACAGGAGAAGCCGGCTACAGGCTTTCCCGGACCCGCCCGTGGCGGAAGAGTAAAAGAAATATTTGCTAATAATTCAAACCAATTGCAGCTCTAACTTCATCCATTGTCTCTTCTGCGACATCGCGCGCGGCCTCGCCGCCTTCCTGCAGAATATTGCGCACCAGCTGTGGGTCCTCCTCGAATTCTCGGGCACGTTCACGTATGGGCGCGAGCTCGCCCAGAATCGAATCGATTAGCGGCTGCTTGCAGTCGAGGCAACCGATGCCGGCGGTGGTGCAGCCTTCGCGTACCCACTGTTTACGGCTTTCGTCAGAGTACACTTCGTGCAACTGGAACACCGGGCAGCGGGCCGGGTCGCCCGGATCGTTGCGCCGCGCGCGCGCCGGGTCGGTGGGCATGGTGCGCAGTTTCTGTTCGATGCCTTTAGGATCGTCACGCAGGCTGATGGTGTTGTTATAGGACTTGGACATCTTCTGGCCGTCCAGACCCGGCATTTTCGACGCCGGCGTGAGCAGGGCTTCGGGTTCCGGCAGGATGATACGCCCGCCGCCTTCCAGAAAGCCCCACAAGCGCTCGCGATCGCCCAGCGCCAGGTTGCCCTGCCCCTCGAGCAGTGCGCGTGCCACCTGGAGGGCTTCCTGGTCGCCCTTCTCCTGGTAGTCGCGGCGCAGGTTACGGTAAAGCTTGGCGTTCTTCTTGCCCATTTTTCTTATCGCCGCATCGGCTTTTTCCTCGAAGTCGGCTTCCCGGCCATAGAGGTGGTTGAAGCGCCGCGCCACTTCGCGCGTCAGTTCGACGTGTGCGACCTGGTCTTCGCCGACCGGGACCGTGCCCGCCTTGTACATCAGGATATCGGCGCTCTGCAGCAGCGGATAGCCGAGAAAGCCGTAAGTGGCCAGGTCGCGCTCGCGCAGCTTTTCCTGCTGATCCTTGTAACTGGGCACGCGTTCCAGCCAACCCAGCGGCGTCACCATGGACAGCAGCAGGTGCAACTCGGCGTGCTGCGGCACGTCCGACTGCACGAACAGCTTGGCACTCGCAGGATTGACCCCGGCAGCCAGCCAGTCAATGACCATGTCGATCACGCTGGCGGCGATGATCTGCGGATCCTCATAGTGGGTGGTCAGCGCGTGCCAGTCGGCGACGAAAAAGTAACAATCGTACTCATGCTGTAACTTGACCCAGTTCTTCAGTACACCGTGATAGTGGCCCAGGTGCAGCTGACCGGTGGGACGCATTCCCGACAGAACGCGGTTTCTGGATTCGCCTGGCAAAGTGAATCAACTCCTCATGAAGGAAGCAGCGACGACAGAATCGACAGGAATGCCATGGCACTCATGCCCGCGGCACCCGCGAACATGCCGAGACACAGTTGTACGAACGGCCAAATGATAGAACCCAGAATGCCGGTCATCAACAACACCAGCAGAATGATGAAGCCGTAGGGCTCAATACGCGCAAACCGGTAGGCATAGGGCGCGGGCAGTATGCCGGTAAGGATCCGCCCGCCATCGAGCGGCGGCAACGGCAGCAGGTTCAGCACCATGAGAATGGTGTTGATGAATATGCCCGCCACACCCATGAACAACAGCGGCGCTTTCACCCAGCTCTCCGTCGGCAGACTGAGAGCAATCCGCGCCAGCACAGCCCAGGCAAAGCCCATGAGCAGGTTGGACGCCGGGCCCGCCAACGCCACCCACGCCATGTCCTGCTTCGGATGCTTGAAGTTGCGCCAGTCGACCGGCACGGGTTTCGCCCAGCCGAACACGAAATTGCCGGGCAGCAACAGCATCAACCCGGGCACCAGGATGGTGCCTATGGGGTCGATGTGCTTGATCGGATTCAGGCTCAGACGGCCCTGCATTTCCGCGGTTTTATCGCCGAACCTGCGTGCGACCAGGCCGTGCGCGGTTTCATGAACGGTAACGGCCAGCAGCACCGGCAGCAACCAGGCTGCGATCTGCTGTACCAGACTGACGTGTAACATGGCTTCAGTATACCTGCTCTAACCCGGTTTATCCTTCAAACAAAAAACAGGGACGTTATTCCAGCCCCTCGCTGGAACCGCGGCCCTGACGAATGACTTTTGCCGCTGCCTCGGTGAGATCCACCACGGTGGTGGGTTCCAGGCCACAGTGCCCGCCATCGATAATCAGGTCGACCTGGTGTTCCAGCTTGTCGCGAATATCTTCGGCATCGATCTCCGGGAGTTCCCTGCCCGGCAGAATCAGCGAGGTACTCATCAGCGGCTGACCGTGTTCGATCAACAGCGCCTGGAGGATGGCGTTGTCGGGGACGCGTATCCCGATGGTCTTGCGCTTGGGGTGCTGCAGCCGACGCGGCACCTCGGCGGTGGCACGTAACAGGAAGGTGTACGGTCCGGGTGTACGCGCCTTGAGCAACCGGTAGGCGGTGTTGTCGACACGCGCATAGGTGGCGATCTCCGACAGATCGCGGCACAGCAGCGTGAAGTTGTGCTTCTTGTCCAGCTGGCGGATACGCTGGATACGCTCCACCGCACCCTTGTCGTCAAGATGACAGACGATGGCGTAAGTCGAATCGGTAGGCACCACCGCCACGCCGCCGTCGCGAATAATGTCCACAGCATGACGGATGAGACGCGCCTGTGGATTGTCCGGGTGGAGCGCGAAAAACTGGCTCATGCGCTCATGCTGCAGCCGGCCAGCTGTCGGCCTCCCAGACCGGCGTACAACCCGGCGGCAGGGCGCGCAGCTGACCGAGTTCCGCCCAGGTGTTGTGCGGGCCATGATAGTCGGAACCGGCTGAGGCCAGCAGGCCGTGCTCGCGCGAAACTGCGGCCATATGCAGGGTCTCGTCGCGGGAATGACTGCCCGACACCACTTCGATGCCGGTGCCGCCGGCTTCCCGGAACTCTCCCACCAGCCGCGACAGTTTGCTGCGCGTCAGCCGGTAGCGTGCCGGATGCGCGATCACCGGCAGGCCGCCGGCGGCCAGGATCCAGTCGACCACCGTGTCGAGCCCGGCCCATTCGCCCGGGACAAAGCCCGGCTTGCCCCTGACCAGGTAATGTTTGAACACATCGCGCACCGACGCCGCACGCCCGGCCTCAACCAGATAGTGGGCGAAGTGCGTGCGGCTGAGGATACGCCCCTGACGGTAACGCGCCGCACCCTGCAGCGTGCCGCCTATACCGGCCTTCTCCAGCCTGCGGGCGATTTCCCCGGCGCGCCAGTCGCGGAACGCCTGCAGGCCCTCCAGTCCCTGCCGCAGCACGCCGCAGTCGGGATCCACATTCAGACCCAGGACATGGATGGTCATGGCGCTCCAGGTCACGGACACCTCGACGCCCGGCACCAGCTGCAAGGGGCCGCCCGCAGCGGCCCGCGCGGCTTCCGCATAGCCGTCGAGCGTATCGTGATCGGTAAGCGCCAGGACATCGACACCCGCCTGCTGCGCCCGGGCAATTAGTTGCGCCGGGGCAAGGGTGCCGTCCGAAGCTGTTGAATGACTGTGCAAATCGTGGCAACACATCCGGCGTATTGTACCGGACCTGGCGCCGTCACGCCGCCCCTGCGCGCAGTAGTGGATTTACGGTACCATTCTGCGCATGAAACTACCCGAACCCACCGCCGAGGCGTTCCGCAGCGGACTCGCCGGCCCCCTGGCCGACATGGTCGAAGCCTACCGGTTGCGCGAAACGCAGCCCGGGACCGGCAAGTCCACGCCGACGCTGATGGCCGCGGCCTTCGAGCAATTGTTCGACGTAATGCAGCGCAGCGACCGTGACCTGGCTGCCGACCGGGGGGCGCCCGGGGTGGAGGCCGAAGCCATCACCGAACTGGGCGAATATGCCCTGGAACTCTTCGAACAGTCGCTGCATTGGGCCAATGACCTTGATCTTCCAGAGGTTTTTACCGTCCTGCAGGCGTATACCATAGCCACGGCGCGCTGGATCGCGGGCCGCGGCGGCCGTTTATTGACCCTTGAGGCGGTGGTGGACGCATTTGCCCGGCAGGCCAACGGCACCCAGGATCCGGGCGAGCTGCTGGCGCTGTACAACGCCATGAGCGAGGCGCTGGAGGCCACCGCCGACGTCATCCGGCAGGATCTCGAAAAGACCAATCCGGGCCGTCCGTGGCGTATCCTGCACCTGAACCGGGCAATTGTGGCCACGCGCACCCATCAACCCGACCTCATGGAAGAGGCTTTCGGCGCGCTGGTCGAAAACCTCCCTGAGGACGCTGCGGGATTTTTTAGTCAGGGCATCGAGCAAATGGAATTGCTAAACTATCCGCCGCACGTGCGCGCGGTCATGGACCGCTATTATAGAAAATGGAGCGTTAATCGCTCGCTGCACTAACCCACGATTTGTTGATACAGAGCCAGACAAAGACTTATGAAGTTCCTTTACGACTTCTTTCCTATCCTGCTGTTTTTCGTCGCCTATAAGTTGTACGACATCTATGTCGCTACCGCGGTGGCGATCGCCGCGGCGGCGATCCAGACCCTGGCCTTCTGGCTCAAACACCGCCGCTTCGAAAAAATGCACCTGGTGACCTTTTTCCTGTTGCTGGTATTCGGCGGATTGACCATTTTTCTGCATGACCCGACTTTCATTAAATGGAAACCGACAGTTATCAACTGGCTGTTCGCCGCGGTTTTCATAGGCAGTCACTGGATCGGCGACCGCCCGCTGGTGGAACGGATGATGAGCCACGCCATCAAGGCCGAGCGCCCGGTGTGGCTGCGCCTCAGCTGGATGTGGATTGTGTTCTTCAGCGGTATCGGTCTGCTCAACCTGTACGTGGCCTACAACTATTCCGAGGCAACCTGGGTCAACTTCAAGCTGTTCGGCATGCTGGGCATCACCTTTGCCTTTGTGATCGGACAGGCTTTTTACCTCAGCCGTTACGTCGAAGATCACAAGGCGCCCGAAGAGGAATCCTGAGTTTTGCTCTATGCCTTTATCAGCGAGGATGTCCCGGGCACGCTGGAGCAGCGCGTGGCGGTGCGGCCCGAACACTTACAGCGCCTGGAAGCGCTGCGCGACACCGGGCGCCTGGTCCTGGCCGGGCCACACCCGGCCATCGATAACGAAGATCCCGGCGAGGCGGGTTTCAGCGGCAGCCTGGTGGTAGCCGAATTCGAGTCCCTGCAAGCCGCCCAGCAGTGGGCCGCCGAAGACCCCTATGTAACCGCCGGTGTGTACGCACGGGTAACGGTAAAACCCTTCAAGAAGGTACTTCCCTGATGACTGAACGTCGCGTCGCCATGATTCGCGAGCGCCTGACCGAGGCATTTGCACCTCAGAGCCTGAACATCATCGACGAGAGTCACAAGCATGCCGGACATGCGCAGGCCGGCGGCGCCGGCCACTTCGTCGTCGAAATCGTCGCCGATGCATTTGCGGACAAGAACCTCATGCAGCGCCATCGCCTGGTATACGAAGCACTGGGCGACGTGATGAACACCGAAATACACGCCGTGAGTATCAAGGCGTCGACACCAGCTGAAGTGGACGGCTGATATTCGTTAACCCCAAGAAAGGAAACCACCATGAAATTTCGTTATCTGACACTCGCCATTGGCCTGACTGCCTTGCTGGCCGGTTGCGATCAGTTACAGA
>JASFNS010000152.1:0-5606 GCA_050116915.1 Thiogranum sp.
CTCGAAGTTGTAACCGTTCCACGGCATGAAGGCCACGCGCAGGTTCTGTCCCAGCGCCAGTTCGCCCATATCGGTGCTCGGACCGTCGGCCAGTACGTCACCACGCGCCACCAGGTTCCCCGGTGACACCAGCGGTTTCTGGTTGATGCAGGTGTTCTGGTTCGAACGGGTGTACTTGGTCAGGTTGTAGATGTCCACGCCCGGCTCACCGGTGACGGTTTCGTCATCGTTGACGCGCACCACGATACGCCCGGCATCGACCGACTCGACCTCGCCGCCCCGGCGCGCCACAACGGTCACGCCCGAGTCGACAGCCACGGTGCGTTCGATACCGGTACCCACCAGCGGCTTCTCGGCACGCAGGGTCGGAACCGCCTGACGCTGCATGTTCGAACCCATCAGGGCGCGGTTGGCATCGTCGTGTTCGAGGAACGGCACCAGCGCCGCGGCCACAGACACGATCTGCTTGGGCGACACATCGACGTAGTCGACGCGGTCGGGGGAAGAGAGGGTGAACTCGTTCTGGTGTCGCGAGGATACCAGGTCATCGGTCAGCCGGCCCTTGTCGTCCACGGTGGCATTGGCCTGTGCGATCACGAACTCGCCTTCCTCGATGGCCGAGAGATAGTCCACCTGATCGGTGACACGGCCGTCGACAACCTTGCGGTAAGGCGTTTCCAGGAAACCATACTCGTTGGTGCGCGAGTACACGGCCAGCGAGTTGATCAGGCCGATGTTAGGACCTTCCGGCGTCTCGATCGGACAGACGCGCCCGTAGTGCGTCGGGTGCACGTCGCGCACCTCGAAGCCGGCGCGCTCGCGGGTCAGTCCACCCGGGCCAAGCGCCGAAACGCGTCGCTTGTGCGTGACTTCCGACAGCGGGTTGTTCTGGTCCATAAACTGCGACAACTGGCTGGACCCGAAGAACTCCTTGATGGCCGCCGCCACGGGCTTGGCGTTGATCAACTCCTGCGGCATCAGGCTTTCGGACTCGGCCACGCTCAGGCGTTCCTTGACGGCACGTTCAACGCGCACCAGGCCGATGCGGAAGACGTTTTCCGCCATCTCGCCGACACAGCGGATACGCCGGTTACCCAGGTGATCGATATCATCGACCACACCGTTACCGTTGCGGATATCCACCAGCGTCGTCATGACATCGAGTATGTCCGAGCTATCACCCAGTTGTTCGGCGTAACCCTTGGCTTCGGCGTCGCCTTTTTCGGCACGCTCCTTGAAATAGACGCTGTCATACAGGATGCCTACCCCGGTATCGGTGTCGCGCCCGACGCGCCGGTTGAACTTCATGCGTCCGACCGCAGACAGGTCATAACGCTCGAACGTGAAGAACAGGTTGTGAAACAGGTTCTGCGCGGCGTCCTTTGTCGGCGGCTCGCCGGGGCGCATCATGCGGTAAATTTCCACCTGCGCTTCCAGCTGCGTGGTAGTCGGATCAATGCGCAGCGTGTTGGAAATATACGGACCGCGATCCAGGTCGTTGGTATACAGGGTGGTGATTTCCTTGATGCCCGCGGCACGAATTGCAGCGACCGATTCCTCGGTCAGCTCGTCGTTGGCACCGGCCACCAGTTCACCGGTTTCGGTATTCACCAGATTCCTGGAAAGCACCTTGCCGACCAGGTATTCTTCCGGCACTTCCAGCGTCTTGATGCCGGCCTTTTCCAGCTCGCGGATGTGACGCGCGGTAATGCGCCGCCCTTCTTCGACAATCACCTTGCCCTTGGCCTTGATATCGAAGGTGGCGGTTTCACCGCGCAGGCGCTCCGCGACAAGGTCCAGCTCGATACTGTCCTTACGCATGCGGAAGGTGTTGGTATCGAAGAAGATATCCAGAATCTGTTCGGTTTCGTAACCGAGCGCGCGCAACAGCACCGTGGCCGGCAGCTTGCGGCGCCGGTCAATGCGCACGAACAGGGCATCCTTGGCATCGAACTCGAAGTCCAGCCAGGAACCGCGGTAGGGAATCACGCGGGCCGAAAACAGCAGTTTGCCGGACGAATGCGTCTTGCCCTTGTCGTGATCGAAGAACACACCCGGCGACCGGTGCAACTGCGAAACAATAACGCGCTCGGTACCGTTGATAACGAAGGTGCCGTTGTCGGTCATCAAGGGCAGTTCGCCCATGTAGACTTCCTGCTCCTTGATATCCTTGATGGACTTGTTGGCGCCTTCCTTGTCATAGATGATAAGGCGCACCAGTGCGCGCAGCGGCGCTGCGTAGGTCATGCCACGCATCTGGCATTCCTTGACATCAAAACCGGGCTCGCCCAGGCGATAGTTGACGTAATCCAGCGCAGCTGTACCCGAGTAACTGGTTATGGGGAACACCGATGAGAACGCCGCATGCAAGCCCTTGTCGAGGCGGTCGTCGGGTCCGCTGTCAGCTTGCAGAAACTCCCGATACGAATCCAGTTGCGTCGCCAGGAGATAGGGCACCTCCAGAATGCTCTGCCGCTTGCCGAAATCCTTACGAATACGTTTCTTTTCGGTGAAGCTGTAAGCCATCGGTATTCCTCTCAAATCAAGAATTCTATGTTCCCTCTCCATCGGGAGAGGGCCGGGGCGAGGGTGCTCAGTTCACACCTTTCCCCTCACCCTAAACCCTCACCCGGAGCGGGAGAGGGTAAATAAGCCAAAAACGGGAAAAGGCCGGCAGCGAAAACTCGCTACCAGCCGTTCCCAAACATCCCGCCGCTTATCGCAGCGTGTTCCGGTTGGGCAATGCCTGCGGGCATCGAGGTCGTTATTTGACCTCGACGCTGGCGCCGGCTTCTTCCAACTGCTTCTTGATGTCTGCAGCTTCGTCCTTGGACGCGCCTTCCTTGATCGGGGAGGGGACGCCTTCCACGAGGTCCTTGGCTTCCTTCAGACCCAGGCCGGTGATACCGCGCACGGCCTTGATGACGGAAACCTTGTTGGCACCAAAGCTGGTCATCACCACGTCGAACTCGGTCTGCTCCTCGGCTGCAGCGGCTTCGCCTGCGGCGGCTGCCGGGGCGGCGGCCACGGCGGCAGCCGCGGATACACCGAACTTTTCTTCCATGGCGGAAATCAGGTCTACGACCTCCATCACGGTCATGTTGGAAATTGATTCCAGAATGTCTGCTTGAGACGCTGCCATAATTGCTTACTCCAAAAAATTTGTTAAATTTAAGAAACGGTTCAGGCTGACTGTTTCTGATCGCGGATGGCGGCCACCGTACGAACCAGCTTGCCCGGGACCTCGTTGAGGGTACGGACGAACTTCTCGGTCGGTGCTTTCATCACAGCCATCAGCAAGCTGATGGCCTGGTCGCGGGTCGGCATCTTCGCCAGACGATCCAGATCCGCAGCAGCGAGCATCTTGCCGCCAAACGACACCAGCCGAGGTACCAGTCGGTCATGCTCTTTGGCAAAGTCTTTCACCAGTCGCGCTGCTGCACCCGGCTCCTCCTGGGAGAAAGCCAGCAGCAGCGGGCCGATCAGACCGTCCTGCATGCACTCGAAATCGGTACCTTCTACGGCACGTTTGGCCAGCGTGTTCTTGACCACGCGCAGGTAGACACCGCCATCACGCGCCCTGGCGCGCAATTCCGTCATCTCTCCAACGGTCAGACCACGATACTCGGCAGCAACAGCTGAATGCGCCGCAGCGGCGATTTCAGCCACCTCGGAAACAACAGCCCTTTTCTCTTCAAGACTCAGTGCCACCTGTTTACCTCCAAGGACAGAATCAAACAGCAACCCTGCCCACTGTTACAGCTTCCCGCCCGGCAAAGGCGCGGGGCGCCGGTTGCGGTGACCTCGAACAAGAGAATCCCTGTCCGGGTTTCACCATCTGCGCAGGACACCGGGCTTGCGCCCGACCATTAAGCCTTACGGCACCTGCGGTCTTTGACGGCTTCCCGGATTTCCGAGCAGCGTCAAAAATTTCTTGCGAATTACAGTCCCAGCGTAGCCTGGTCAACTGCCAGGCCCGGACCCATCGTGGTCGAGACCGTAATCTTCTTCATGTAGACACCCTTCGCCGCCGAGGGTTTCAGTTTGTTCAGGTCGGTCAGCAGCGCCTGCAGATTCTCGCGCAACTGCTCGACGTTGAAATCGGCTTTTCCAATGGTGCAGTGAATAATGCCTGCCTTGTCAGTACGGTAACGCACCTGCCCGGCCTTGGCGTTTTTCACGGCGGTCACGACGTCCGGCGTCACGGTGCCCACCTTGGGGTTCGGCATCAGGCCGCGCGGACCGAGAATCTGGCCCAACTGGCCCACGACCCGCATGGCGTCCGGACTGGCGATCACCACGTCGAAATCCATGTTGCCCTTTTTCACCTCGTCGGCGAGATCGTCCATGCCGACGATATCCGCACCGGCTTCTTTGGCGGCATCAGCATTGGCACCCTGGGTGAAAACCGCTACACGCACAGTCTTGCCGGTGCCATGCGGCAACACGGTGGAACTGCGAACGACCTGATCCGACTTGCGGGGATCGACGCCGAGGTTCACGCTGACGTCCACGGATTCCTTGAATTTTACCGTCGACAGCTCCGACAACAGTCCCAACGCTTCATCGATCGCGTACTGTTTGCCGTGTTCGATTTTTTCGGCAATCGCTTTGGCTCGCTTGCTTGACTTGGCCATGGCTTACTCCACCCCTTCCGTATCCAGGCCCATACTGCGGGCCGTGCCGGCGACAGTACGCACAGCCGCGTCCATATCAGCTGCCGTCAGGTCGGGCATCTTGATATTCGCAACTTCTTCAAGCTGCGCCCGGTTCACCTTACCGACCTTCTCGGTATTGGGACGGCCGGAACCCGAAGCGATACCCGCAACCTTTTTCAGCAGCACGGCCGCCGGAGGGGTCTTGGTGATAAAAGTGAAGCTGCGGTCACTGTACACGGTGATGACCACCGGTACCGGCATGCCTTTCTCAAGGCTCTGCGTCTGGGCGTTGAACGCCTTGCAGAATTCCATGATGTTGACACCGTGCTGACCGAGCGCGGGGCCGACGGGCGGGCTCGGATTTGCCTCCTGCGCCTTCACCTGCAGCTTGATATAAGCCTCTATTTTCTTTGCCATGTTTTACTCCCGTGGGTACAAGCGCCTCGCGGCTCCCCGATACTGGCGGCAGACCGGCAGTCTGCCCGCGCTGTTAAAAGCTAGCCCTTTTCGACCTGACTGAACTCCAGGTCTACCGGTGTCGAACGGCCGAAGATCATGACGGCAACACGCAGCTTGCTCTTTTCGTAATTAACCTCTTCCACGACGCCGTTGAAGTCATTGAACGGACCGTCGATGACACGAATCACCTCGCCCGGCTCGAACAGCACCTTGGGCCGCGGCTTCTCGGCACCTTCCTGCACGCGCTGCAGAATGGCGTCGGCTTCCTTGTCGGTAATCGGCGCCGGCCGATCCGAGGTGCCGCCGATGAAACCCAGCACCTTGGGAACTTCCTTGACCAGGTGCCAGGTGTCGTCGTCCATATCCATCTGCACCAGCACGTAACCGGGGAAAAACTTGCGCTCGCTGCGGCGCTTCTGGCCTTCGCGCATCTCCACAACTTCTTCCGTCGGCACCATGATTTCGCCGAACTTGTCCTGCATGCCGCTA
>JASFNS010000153.1:0-5597 GCA_050116915.1 Thiogranum sp.
GATTCACGGGGCCGAGTCCGGTAATGGCTGGATGCGCCCGGAAGACGGCAGCAACGAGGTTTTGCACCTGTCGCGACGCTCACGCCTGACGCTGCGGGTGCCCAAGCACCGTATCGAGGAGGCGCACGGCCTGAGCGGACAGACACTGGACATCGACGGCCACTCACTCAAGGTGGGCGAGGCAAAAGTGAAGCTGTTCAGCCCGCTGCCGACCCAGTTCGCCCGCTACGTGGCGGTACCCGAGGGTGTCGATCGCGACGATGAAGCGGCGTTTATGGCAGCCGCGGCCGAACAGATCCGGGCGCTGGACATCAAAGTGCGCAAGCTGCTGTGCGGTCGCGCGCACAGCATCCGTCACCCCCAGGGTGATATTTTCACCCGCAGCGTCATGCTCGCTGACCTGGAAGTGGAAGAGGCTATCGCGCTGCAGCAGCACGGTATCGGCGAGCACCGCAAAATGGGGTGCGGCCTGTTCATTCCGCACAAGGGGATCAAGGCGGTTCACGAGACGGCTGCGGAAAAGAGGGCGTGACAGATTTTTGTTCCAATCCGGCTGCCAGTAGCGCATAACCGGGTTTAATAATTACCTTTAACCTTCTAATATTTATGGAGAAGATAAATGGCACTTGAAGTCGACGGCAAAACCATCGAAACCACAGAAAATGGTCACCTGGTCAACGCGGAAGACTGGACTGAAGCAGTGGCGGAGGCGATCGCCGCAACGGACAAGCTGGAAATGACCGAGCAACACTGGGATGTCGTCAAGTACCTGCGCGACCAACACTACAATAACGCCGGCAACGAGCCGAACGAGCGTACAATCCTGAAAGACATGGCCAAGAAATGGGGCAGCAAGCCGACCAGCAAGGACATGTACAACCTGTTCCCGGGCATGCCCAGCAAGCAGGGCCGCAAGATCGCCGGTCTGCCGCAGAGCACCCGCAAGGGTGGATACTGAGCGCGGCCGGGCCTTACCCATAAGGGATATGGCTGACATTAGTCATGCGTAATATAGTTCTGCGCAATGTTGTGCGGAGCAGACCCGTTGAATTAAACGCTTTGGAGGCAAAACCATGGGCGAGAGACAAGAGCTGATCAAGGAAATGCTGGAAATGCAGAAGCATTTCATCTCCTACGAACACGAGCACGGCGTCAGCCAGGAAGAATACTTCACGGCCGCCGAAGGCCATGAGCTGAACAACTATCGTCAGCGTTACAACGAACTGGCGATGAAGCTGGTCGATCTGGCCCATTCCGAAAAGGGCTCGCACCGCTAGATCTGCAGCGAGCTGCAGAAACGGGCCGGGCGCGGCGCGCCGCGGCCCGTTTTTTTTAGGTGTAAACCGTCAGAGCTGCGCCCATAGCCGCACCAGGTTGACGTAGGCGTGGTCGACCTGGGTGGCGAGCTCTGAACCGGGCTGCGCTTGCATCAGCGCCTCCCTGGCCTGGTACAACTGGTACAGAATCTCCCGCTGTTGCGGGTCGCGCAGCATGCTTTGCGTCCAGGTGACCGCGACAAGACGTTCCCCGTCGGTGACTTCATTGATATGGTGCAGACTGGATGAGGGGTAGATGACCGCATCGCCGGCCGGCAGTTTGAGGCACTCTTCACCGTAAGCCGTGCGGATGACCAGTTCGCCGCCCCGGTATTCCTCGGGCGCGTTCAGAAAGACCGTGGTCGATATGTCGGAGCGATACTGGCCGCCGGGCGGACCCATGACGGGGTCGTCGACGTGATCGCCGTATGCCATGCCTTTGGTGTAGCGCGCGTAATAGGGGGTTGCCACGCGGTAAGGCATGGTAGCGGCCTGGTACAGCGGGTGTTGCACCAGTGCCCCCATCACCAGGCGGTTCAACTGTTCCATCTGCGGGGCGTCGGGCGGCAGCTCCTCGTTGTGTTTGACACGACCGGCGCTCGTGCCGGCCGACAGGCGGCCGTTGCGGAACTCCCCCTGTTGCAACAGGAAGCGCACCTGTTCGAGTTTTGCAGGCGCAAGGACGGCGGGAATGACGAGCAACATAGGACGGGCCCCGTGGCGAAAGAGTCGGAGAAGCTGACATGATATTGAAATTGACCATCGACGATCAAACTTATGACATCGACGTGCCCGCTGACATCATGGAGGAAGCCGGAGAGTTCTACGCGAAGATGGACCAGGACATGGACAAAGGCTGGCAAATGAGCCGCCTGTGGGTGGAAAAGCCCGATCTCTACCAGCGTTGCCAGATCGTTGCCGATCGCATCCTTGGCGCTTTCCACACGGAGAACAAGCGCATGGTGCTGCTGATGTCCGGTTATATTCTCAGCCGCGTTCCCCACGTCCAGGAAGTGGTCGTCGATACCTCCGGCGATATAACGCTTACCGAAATCGTCGCCTGAGGTCTTACCCGCCGCGGTCGAATCGCGGGTCGCCGATTGCGAGGTTGGCAACCCTGGCGGCATGTACCTTCATCTGTGTTTCGATGTCGCTCTTTTCCGGATAAGCCTCGCCCAGTTGCACTAAACGGGTCTGCCAGCAGCTGAACTCACTGGCCAGTTCGGCGTCGGTGCCGTGACAACCCAACACCGTGACGACAGCATTGCCGACCTTCCAGGGGCCGTCGCCCACGATGGGGCCCGGTACGTAGCGCAGCGCGTCCGCTATGCCGGTATCGGTCCAGAATACCGGCAGGAACATTAGCCCGTCGTTATAGGGAATCCGTTCGATCATGATCTGTTTTTCGCCGCTGTCGCGGAAACGGATCGCCAGCGGTGCCGTAACGGAGAATAGATCAGCCATTGTTAAAGCCCAACGATATATTGACCAACAACGCCACGATCGACCTCGCCTGCGCTCAGCCCAATCCGGGATGACCAGCTGTCGACCACGATCCTGCCCGCCCGTTCACGCGAGGCCGTCCAGCTGCTTGCTCATGAGGTAATGCTGAATTTCGTCGAACAGCAGAAAGCTCTTCTCCACTGTGTGGTAACCATGGTGGCGATAAAAGGGCACCGCGTTCTCCCTGGCCTGCAGTATGATCCTGTGCAGTCCCAGTTCACGTGCCGCCTGTTCCAGGGCTTTCAGCAGCAGCGAGCCGTAACCCTTTCGCTGTTGCCCGGTATCGACCGCCATGAAGCGAATCTGGCCGGTGGTGCCGTCGACGCGGTGCAGCCGGCCGACGGCAAGCACGCGGCCCTGTCGGTCGCACACCAGCCGGTGGGTGCTGATAGCGTCGCTTTCGTCGCACTCCGGTCCCTGTTGTTGCCAGGGCGCCCGCAGTATCCGCCAGCGCAGCGCATAGTAGGCTGTCCACTCGGCGTCGCTGCGCGGCTCGCGCGCTTCGACCCGCGCGCTGTTCAAGCAAACACGACCCAGGTGGTGGCGATATATTTCACGCCTTCCTGCAGTGTGACGGCACGGTGTTCGTGCGTCCAGAATGGCGGGAACAGCACCAGCTTGCCCTGCTCGGGCTTGATCCTGATACCCTGAAACAGGAATTCGGTTTCGCCTCCGGGCCCCGGAACGTCATTCAGATACCACAGCGCCACCAGCTGCCGCTGGCTGAATTCGTGACTTCCTCCGTCGATGTGCCAGTGGTAGTGCTCCCCGGGCAGGTAGCGCTGGATGCCATAGCCCATGTCCTTGAACGGGCCCTTGAAGTAGGGATATGTCTCGCGAAACTCGAGGATCGCCTGACCCAGAGAGCGGAACAGCGCCTGGTCGATGTCTTTCCAGTGCGCTTTGCCGCTGACCACCAGGTCGGTGGTTCGCTTTACGCTGCGGTCTTCACCGGCCAGTTGTCCGATGCGACCCTTGTATTGCTCATCGCCGGCCTGTTCGAAACGCGCAATGGCGGCGCGGCAGATGTCTGCCGCCAGAGCATTGTGCTTTTCGAAGATAAAAGTGTCGGGCCTGACCTCGACGATGGTGCGTAGCGGTACGACGCGCTTACTCTGTGGCATGGGTATCCATCCGGTACTGTGCGGTGCTTATTACAGCTGCTTTTGTTCGATGAGCGATTCCATATCCCGCCACGCCGTGGTCACGCGGCTGTCGTGCAGATCGAGCAAGGCGCGTGCGACCTGCGTCCAGTGTTCGCGGCCGGCGTTGATCTGCTCTTCCAGTCGGCTGGTGTCATTGTACTCCACCCAGTAGCGGTAGGCGTCCAGAATAGCCGGGTAAATCTGTTTGCGCATGCCGGACAGGTTGGCAAAGTAAAAGTGCAGGGAGGGCGGGTGCGCCGAGTGCAGCAGCGCGGGCAGAGTGGACAGGGCATCGGCGAGGTGGTCGCGCACCGCGCGGGCCATCAGTTCCAGGCGCGAGCGGGGGAACGAGTCGATCATTTCCCGCCAGCGCTCGCCAAGCAGCTCGCCGGCCTGCACCTCGCCGATCTCGTGCAGCGCCAGGGTCTCGATCTCGGTGTCGGTCATCCGCTCGAGGGCGTCTTCAAGATTGTTTTCGAAGTCGTAACACCGCAGGGCGCGGCCCATGGCATTGTCCAGGCGATTCCAGCGCCATTCTTCCAGCCGTTCCCACAGCATGCGCCTCAGGGATTCGCGACGTATGAAGACCTCGCTGTTTTGCGACATGGCGGGCGGCGCCGACAGGTCGCGGGCATATTCTTCGGCCGAGATATGAATGCGGTAGGCCTGGTGATCGATGTTGCGTTCCAGGCGCGCGAGGTAGAAGTGCGGCTTTGCCTTGGCGCCGTAACCGGCGCTGTAGACAAGCTGGTACTTCTCCAGCGTCCTGTTGATGCTCCCGGCATCGAAGGGGTCGTAGAGTTTGCCGTCGATTTCCAGGGGAACGAACGGCTTGCTTTCAAGTGTTTCCCAGAGGCGTTCGCGCTCGGTCAGCCACTCGCCGACAGCGTCGTGCGGCAGCGCGGCCGCGTAGTCGAGGCCCATCTCCCAGCGGTAGTATTCGCGCATCTTGAGCAGGTACACGCACATGGTGAAGTCGCTGGCAAAGCGCGCGTCGGAAATGTGGCAGTTATGCTGTACGGCGCCTGGTAACGCCTGCAGCCGCTGTGGCAGGCTGGCTCGCTGTGGCTGGTCACTCACGACTAATACCCGAGTAAAATAGTATGGAATTAGATGCTAGCATGATGTATTCTTTGGCGCCAGCCGAAGCCTGAGGACCGATCTGCCGTGCGAATCAGAAGTCGTTGGAATGACAAGAAAAAGACGCGTTCCCTGGAAGAAACCGCGGGGGCGCTGGCGTTTATTGAATGGCGGATCGCCGCCCAGGCACTGCTCAACCTCGAGAACGAGGGCTTTCAGACGGATACCCAGTCGCAGCGGCTCGACGTGCTACAGGAACTTTGTGCCTTTCTGATACATGTTACCGATCGGCTGGTGCATGCCTCGATGGACGAGGAACAACGCCGGCGTCTTGTCGTGGCGCTGGCCCTGAAGACCGCCGACACCTACCACGACAACCGTGTCGACAGCGAAGGCCGGGGGCAGGATTTTCGCCAGCCGTTCATTGATGTTCTCAACCAGCGCATGGCCGATTACGCCGAGTTTCGCTTCGAGGATGGCGCCCCCGGTTATGCCCTGAAACGCTATTTGGGGGAATGCGTGACGGAGAGTATGGGCCCCAAGGACCGCAAGT
>JASFNS010000154.1:0-5596 GCA_050116915.1 Thiogranum sp.
CTTCCACGCTCATGCCGGCGGTATACCGCGACGGCATCATCACCGCTTCGATGCGCGCGGCACCGATAGCGTCAACTGCGATGGCCAGGGTGAGTGCCGAGTCCACGCCACCCGACAGGCCGATAACGGCACCCTTGAAGCCGTTCTTTTCGATGTAGTCACGCACGCCCAGTACCAGGCAATGATAGATACTGGCGAGATCCGGCATCCTTGGGGTCAACAAACCGGCCAGCGGTTCGATTCGCCCCTCCCGCTCTTCGAAGTCGACCGTGAAAAGCCCTTCTTCAAAGGCCGGGGCGCGCACCACCGTTCTGGCGGTACTGTCGAGTACGAACGATTCTCCGTCGAATACCAGTTCATCCTGTCCGCCGACAAGGTTGACGTAGACGACCGGACAGCCTGTTTCCGCGACCCGGTTGGCAACCTCGGCCTCCCGCTCATCCCCTTTTCCGGCATGAAAAGGCGACGCGTTCAGATTCACCAGCACTCGCGCACCGGCATCTGCGGCCAGCGCCGCCGCCTGCGGCATCCAGATATCCTCGCAAATGGTGATACCGAGGGGGGTACCCGCGATCTCGGCCACACAATAACCTTCGCCGGAGACGAAATAGCGCTTTTCATCGAAGACGCTGTAGTTGGGCAAATGATCTTTGCGGCAGCGCGCCACCACCTCCCCGTCGCGCAGCAACGAAGCGCTGTTGAAGCGTCCCCCGGCTGTCATTTCCGGGTGACCCACCAGCACATGGATGCCGGACACCTGCCGACGGATTTTAACAAGCTCGGCGTCGACCAGTTCCTGGAAACCTGGGCGGAAAAGCAGGTCTTCGGGCGGGTAACCACTGAGGGTGAGTTCGGGGAAAACGATAAGGTCCGCGGCGAGGCTGTCGCGAGCGTGCAGCGCTGCTTCGATGACCCGCCGGGCATTCGCGGGAACATCACCAACCAGCAGGTCACACTGCGCCATTACCAGGCGCAGAACCGCCTGCTCGGGACGAGGCG
Source organism: Thiogranum sp. (assembly GCA_050116915.1). Classification (GTDB taxonomy): domain Bacteria; phylum Pseudomonadota; class Gammaproteobacteria; order DSM-19610; family DSM-19610; genus Thiogranum. Next base: position 1,000 of record JASFNS010000154.1, read on the forward strand.
AGACGGACATTCAGGGGCCCTGCAGGACTTCCTGCATGCGCCGGCCCATGTCGGCGGGTGAGCGCACCACGGCGACTCCGGCTTGCTCCAGCGCGGCAAACTTTGCCTCGGCGGTACCCTGACCGCCACTGATAATGGCGCCGGCGTGGCCCATGCGCTTGCCCGGCGGCGCGGTCACGCCGGCGATATACGCGACCACCGGTTTGCTCATCTTCGACTGGATGAACTCGGCGGCCTCCTCTTCGGCGCTGCCGCCGATCTCACCCACCATGATGACGCCATCGGTATCCGGGTCTTCCTCGAAGCGCTGCAGGCAATCGGTGAATTCCAGGCCGTGGATGGGATCGCCGCCGATGCCGACACAGGTGCTTTGCCCCAGACCGGCCAGCGTGGTCTGGTAGACGGCTTCGTAGGTCAGCGTACCGGAGCGCGAAACAATACCGATCCTGCCCGGCCGGTGAATGGCGCCCGGCATGATGCCTATTTTACAGGCGCCGGGCGTAATGATGCCGGGACAGTTTGGCCCGATCAGCGTGGCACGGCTACCCGCCAGTACGGCTTTGACCTTAAGCATATCCAGCACCGGAATACCCTCGGTGATGCAGACAATGACCGCGATCCCCGCGTCCGCGGCTTCGAGCACCGCGTCGGCTGCAAACGCCGCAGGCACGTAGATCATGGTTGCATCAGCGCCGGTCGCGCCCACGGCGTCCTGCACAGTATCGAAAACCGGTAGCCCCAGGTGTGTCTGCCCGCCCTTGCCCGGGGTGACCCCGCCAACCAGCTGTGTACCGTAAGCCAGCGCCTGCTCGGAGTGAAAGGTACCCTGCTTGCCGGTAAAGCCCTGGCAAATGACTTTGGTGTTCTTATCGATCAGTATGCTCATGGCATCTATCTCACCCGTTACTTGCGGACACTGCCGCCACAACCTTTTCGGCGGCATCCGTCAAGCCGTCAGCGGCGATAATGCTCAGCCCGGATTCGGCGAGCATGGTTTTACCCTGCTCGACATTGGTGCCTTCCAGGCGCACCACCACCGGCAGGTCTACACCCACCTCCCTGACCGCCTGAATGATGCCCTCGGCGATCAGGTCGCAGCGCACAATACCGCCGAAAATATTGACCAGTATGGCGCGCACCTTGTTGTCCGATAGAATCAGCTTGAAGGCCTCGGCGACCCGTTGCGCTGTCGCACCCCCGCCCACATCCAGGAAGTTCGCTGGGTCACCGCCATGCAGCTTGATAAGATCCATGGTCGCCATCGCCAGGCCTGCGCCGTTGACCATGCAGGCGATATTGCCGTCCAGCGTGATGTAGTTGAGTCCGTGCTCGCTCGCGGCGCGCTCCTTTTCGTCTTCCTGCGTCGGGTCGCGCAGATCGGCGAGCCTGGGGTGCCGGTAAAGGGCGTTGTCCTCGATATCCAGCTTGGCGTCCAGCGCCAGCAGTTCCCCGGCACCGGTAACCACCAGCGGGTTGATTTCCACCAGGCTGGCGTCCTGTTGTTCGAACAGGCGATAGAGCCCCCCCAGCAGGTGCGTGAACGCCTTGACCTGCTCGCCCGCAAGCCCCAGGCCAAACGCCAGGTTACGGCATTGATAGCCCTGCAACCCGACGGCCGGATGAATGGCTTCAGTGAGTATCGCGCCGGGGTCGCCGGCGGCGACCTCTTCAATATCCATCCCGCCGGCAACCGAGGCCATGACCACCACCCGCTCGCTGGCGCGGTCCACCAGCAGGCTCAGGTACAGCTCGCGCTGGATATCGACGCCACCCTCCACCAGCAGGCGGTGAATGGGCAAGCCGGGACTACCGGTCTGCCTGGTCTGCAGACGCGAGCCGAGCAGTTCGCGGGCGGCTGTTTCCAGCGCGTCGACACCGTCAACCAGCCGCACACCACCGGCCTTGCCGCGACCACCGGCGTGCACCTGGGCCTTGACCACCCAGCGCTCGCCGCCGAGGGCCTTGGCCGCGGCGGCGGCATCCTTGACCGATTCGACCATACGTCCCGCGGGCACAGGAACCCCGTAGTCCGCAAACAGCTGCTTGGCCTGGTATTCGTGCAGGTGCATGTCGATACCCTGTCGCTGAAAAGCTGTATTCTGAGGCGCCTAACAGCCCCACGCAAGCGCGGTAGCCGGTCCAGACCCGGTGCCGACGATGCCACCTTGCGCACGCGCTGACCGGAGACAGATCCAAAAAACCGCTGCATCAGTTAAACTAGTCCAATGCTCGGCTTCCGCACACTGATATATATCCTCGCTATCGCCCTGGTCGTATGGATTCTGCTGCGGCGGGGCAGGGAACGATCCGTGACGAAAAAACCGGACACGAAAGTTGGCAACATGGTGCGGTGCGCGAGCTGCGGAACCTATGTGCCCCACAGCGAGGCCATCAGGGATGGCGACAGCTATTACTGCTGCGATGCCCACCGGAACCAGGACCGCTAACCGATGCCGGTAACCGGCATAGCTGCAGGCAACCCAAGCGACACAAGTGACTGGCAGCCGCTGCGCCTGCTGACGCTTTACCGCGTCGTGCTCGCCGGGCTGCTCACGGTGCTTTATTTTGGCCTGCACGACAGCAATCCGTTCAACACCCAGTTGCCGGGCCTGTTCAGGTCAACGTTGCTCGCCTACCTCGTGTTCAGTCTCGCCGCCGGCTTCAGCACCCGGGCGCGCTGGCCCGGTTACGAAGCCCAGGCCTTGCTGCAGGTGCTGGCGGATATTGGCGCGATCGCCCTGTTGATGCACGCCAGCGGCGGCGTCGGCAGCGCAATGAGCATCCTGCTGGTTGTCGCGGTCGTATTCGGTGCGCTGCTTCTGCCGGGACGGCTGGCTTATCTGTTCGCCGCCGTCGCCACCCTGGCGATGCTGTTCGAAACCGGCCTTGCCAGCCTGTCACCGGAACAGGCCGACGCAAGCCACATTACCCGCGCCGGCCTGATAGGCGCGGTATTGTTCATGGCCGCCGCGCTGGCGCACATCCTTGTCATCCGTGCGCGCGACAGCGCAGCGCTGGCCCGGCAGCGCGGCGTCGACCTGGCCAACCTCGAACAGTTGAATCGCCGCGTCGTCCAGCAACTCGAATCCGGGCTGCTGGTGCTAGACCCGGACAACTATGTGCGCCTCGCCAACGACACTGCGCGCAACCTGCTTGGCATGCATAGCCCGACGGCGCAACGGCTCGACCGCATGGCCCCTGAACTGGCCAGCCAGTTCAAACAGTGGCAGGCCGATCACCGCTGGAGCGACAGCCCCGTGGCGGTAAAACTCATGGGCAACAGCGTCATACCCCGTTTCAGTGAACTCACAACCTCACAAGGCACCGGCGCACTGATTCTGCTCGACGACAGCGTCCGCCTCGCCCGGCATACACAGCAGCTGAAGCTGGCCTCGCTGGGGCGTCTCACTGCGAGTATCGCGCATGAAATCCGCAACCCGCTCGGCGCCATCAGTCACGCCGCACAACTTCTGGACGAGTCGGACCAGATGAACGCCGGCGACCGGCGCCTGGCGGAAATCATCGGTAACCATACGCGGCGGGTGAACACCATTATCGAAAACGTGCTGCAGTTGTCCCGTCGCTCCGCCAGCCAGCCGCAAAAACTGGATCTCGGCGAATGGCTGCACGGCTTCCAGGAGGAATTCACCCAGAGTAAAGGCATTCAGGCGCAGCAGCTGCAACTGGATACGGCATCGGAACCCCTGCAGGTTCAGGTCGATCCCGGTCATCTGCACCAGGTGCTGACCAACCTGTGCGACAATGCCCTGCGGCATTCCGCCGATAGCGGCGTCCCGGTTATGCTGCTGGCCCGGCGGAGTGAAACCGGTGCCGTATGGCTCGACGTCATCGACCACGGCCCCGGTATTGATGCAGACACGGCGGACCAGATGTTCGAACCCTTCTATACCACTGCGACCAGCGGTACCGGCCTCGGGCTGTATATCGCCCGGGAGCTCTGCGATATCAACCAGGCACGCCTCAGCTATCACCCCGTCGACGGAGGCGGTAGTTGCTTTCGCATTCAGTTCGCCCGGGCGGCCGCCTGAGACTTGCATTCGGCGCCGATTCGGGAAATCATCCAACAGCAATGAACAACGCCCAGGCCCTGATTGTTGACGACGAACCGGATATCCGCGAGTTGCTTGAGCTGACGCTCGGACGCATGAATATCGACACGCGCTCCGCGGCCAACCTCGCCGATGCGCGCCGCTTACTCGGCGAGTCGCACTTCGATTTGTGTCTGACCGACATGCGCCTGCCCGACGGCAACGGCCTGGAACTGGTCGAAACCATCCAGCAGCAGTATCCCGATCTGCCGGTCGCCGTCATCACCGCCCACGGCAATATGGAAACCGCGGTACAGGCCCTCAAGCTGGGCGCTTTCGATTTCGTATCCAAGCCGGTTGACCTGCAGCTGCTTCGCAACCTCGTCAACGGCGCGCTCAAACTGGCCAGCTACCCGGAACGGGACCGGCGCAGCCGCGACACCCTGCTCGGCGACTCCGCCATCATGCAGACGATCCGTTCGACCATCGCCAAGCTGGCGCGCAGCCAGGCGCCGGTCTACATCAGTGGCGAGTCGGGCACCGGCAAG